>NZ_JBSFHA010000033.1:0-96746 GCF_053596855.1 Streptomyces sp. NPDC001617 | reverse complement strand
GCGTATGTGCGGCAGGCACGACAGGCGCTCCCGGCGTATGTGCGGCAGGCACGACGGGCGCTCCCGCGCTGTCTGCGGTGCCGGGGAGTCCCGCGCCGGCCTGCTGGATCGCACCCGTCTTCGCGGCGGACACGGCTCGCGCCACCGCCGCTTCCGCGGCGCCCGCCGCTCGCGCTCCTGACGGCTCCGGGGGACCGTTCGTCCGGTCGGGGCTCACAGCTCCCCCATCCGCCGGATGACGGGCGCCACTCGCTGCACCCCGTGCCGGTAGGCACCCCGGGCGGCCCGGCGGACGATCTGCCGTACCGGGCCCGGCTCCTTGTCGGCGGCCGGGGCGCCGGGGAGGGGGCTGCCGTCGGGGCCGAGGTGGTGGCGGGCGAGGATGCCGGGGAGGTAGCCGGGGACCGTCTCGGGTGTGTAGTACGGGGCGATGGGCGCCAGTCCCCCGGGCTGTGCGAGGAGTTTGGCGATCCGCTCGCGCGCCGTGTCGAAGGCCGTCGCGTACGAGCCGTCCGCGGCGACGCCCTGCCGGGCCACCCACTCCTCGTCCGGCGTGGGCCGGTGGCCGGCGTCCAGCTGGTCCCAGGAGGCAAGGCAGCCGGAGCCCACGAAGTGGTGGTTGCCCAGCACCTCACGGATGCCGAGGTCGGTCAGGACGACCGTCGGGATGCGGCGGTGCAAGGACTCCAGGGCGGCCGTCGAGCTGATGGTGACCAAGAGGTCGGTGCGGTCGAGAACCTCGCCCATGTTCCCGTACACCAGACGGAAGTTGGGTGGCGGGGAGAGCCGCTGGACCAACTTCTGGTACGGCAACTCCTCGATGTGCGTGGTGTGTTCGCCCGGCCGGGAGCGCAGCTTGAGCAGCACCTCGCGCTCGGGGTGCAGCTTGGCGTGCTGGATCAGGCGGCCCAGCAGATAGGTGCGGTCCTTGCGGTTGTCCGGGACCGACGGCTGGACCGCGAACACCACGGTGTACGGGTCGTGTTCACCTTCGTAGGCCGCACCGCCCAGGAACGGCAGTGCCACCTCGGTCACCGACGAGGCGTCGGCACCCACCCCCTCGTAGACCGCGCTGAAACGCTCCGCGTCCTGACGGGAGTTGGCGAGGACGAGGTCCGCGCCGTGCCGCAGCAGCAGTCCGTCGGCGAGCTTCTCGTAGACGACGCCGACATAGCCGGTGACGACGACGGGACGCGAACTGCGGCCCTGCCACGCGTGGCTGAGGCCGTGCAGCATGGCCTGCACGCCGCCGCCGACGAGGGCGAGGACGACGACGTCGTACTCCTCCTCGCCCATGGCGCGCAGGAACTCGACCGCCGTGACCTCCTTCATGGAGTCGGCGCGCACACCGACCTCCGCCAGCTGGCGTGCGGTCGGGGTCGCCCGTCCGCGCAGCAGGAACCCGCTCAGCTCCAGGCTGACTTGCGCGTCCTCGTGGGAGGCGGCTTCCATGGACGGGCCCGGAGCGATACGGGCCGCGGTCAACGCACCCCATTTCCAGCGGGTGTCGGAGTCCGCGAGCACGGCGATTCGCGTGGGCTTCGAGGTACTTGGTGGCACGTCGAAGACGCTAGGAAGCAATTCCAAGGTGCGGCCCAACCGCATCTGGCCAAAAAGTTAACAACACCCCGCCGAGAGCCGAACTGGGCCGTGGATTCTCAGGAAGTACAGCGGATGCACCGATCCGACACATTGAGTTCACCCAGTGTAAAGACACCGGAAAGTTGACCTGCTGGGCTGGCTCCTAGGCTTCCGTACGTGCCCAAGCTTTCCGTGATCGTGCCGTTCTACAACGTGCAGCAATACGCCCCCGACACCCTCAGAAGCCTGCGTTTGAACGCACGGCCCGATTTCGAGTTCGTACTGGTCGACGACCATTCGAAGGACGAAACTCCGGCCATTCTCGAACGCGCCGCCGAGGAACTCTCCGATGTCGCGCAGGTGCGTTATATCCGCCATGAGAAGAACGGCGGACTCGCCACCGCGCGCAACACCGGCCTGGACGCCGCGCAGGGCGAGTACCTCACCTTCCTGGACGGGGACGACTGGCTGGCGCCCGGCTACTTCGCCGAACTGGTCGACGCGATCGAGGGGTTGGGCTGCGACTTCGTGCGCACCGACCATGTGCAGGCGACGGCCCGCGCGCGGACGCTGAGCCGGGTCCCGCAGGGGCGCCGCTGGGAGAAGATGAACCCGCGCGAGGCGATCCTGCCGGCCGACCGCTCGACCTCCGTGGACTACGCGTTCGCCTGGGCCGGCGCCTACCACCGCCGGCTGCTCGACAAGGGTCTGCTGCACTTCACGGACGGGCTGCGCACGGCCGAGGACCGGCCCTGGATCTGGAAGCTGCACCGTGAGGCGGAGTCGTTCGCCGTGGTGAGCCTGCTCGGCGTGTTCTACCGGCGCGGGGTGGCCTCCTCGCTCACCCAGATCGGCGACGTCCGTCAGCTGGACTTCATCCGCGCCTTCGACCAGGTCATCGAGGAGACGCGGAAGGACCCGGACGCCGACCGGCTGCTGCCGAAGGCGGTCCGCACGTACTGCGCGATCATCGCTCACCATGTGTCCGACGAGGACAAGTGGGAGCCGTCGGTGTACCGGCAGCTGCGGGCGAGGAGCGCGGCCGCCATCCAGCGCCTGCCGCAGGACATGCTCGGCGACGTACTCGAAACGATGGACATGCACCGCTCCTCCAAGCTGCGGCGGCTGCGGCGCAGAATCACGACAGCGAAGGCGGCTGCCTGATGCCCCGTACCACCCGCATCTACTGCGTCTCGACCCTGTACGGCGCCGCCACCCTGGCCGCCGCGCTGGACTCGGACTGCTTCGAGGACGAGGACCGCAGCCTGCTGCTGGTCTTCAACAACTCGGCGACCCCGGAGACGACGCCGCCCGTCGACGAGATGCCGGGCTTCGAGCCGCTGCGCGACCACTTCGACGAGGTGCTGTCGTGGAACGAGGCCATCAGCCCCTTCCACCCGGGCGCCTGGACCCCGCGCCAGGACGACGTCCCGCTCTTCGAGCGCTATCTGCGGCTGCTGTGGAACCTGGGCGACGACCGCGTGGAGCTGGTCGTGGAGTCCATCCAGGTGGCCCCGGCCCTCACGGTGGCCCAGCTGTTCACCGACGCGCCCGTGCACGTCTACGCGGACGGTCTGATGAGCTACGGCCCCACCCGCAACAAGATCGACCCGTTGGTCGGCACGCGCGTGCGGCGCCTGCTCCACCTGGACCTGGTGCCGGGTCTGACCCCGCGGCTGCTGACCGAGTTCGACGTGCCCGCGGAGGTCGTGCCGACCGAGACGTTCCTCAAGGTGATGGGCGAACTCACCGCATCCGTGGA
This sequence comes from Streptomyces sp. NPDC001617, assembly GCF_053596855.1. Lineage (NCBI taxonomy): Bacteria > Bacillati > Actinomycetota > Actinomycetes > Kitasatosporales > Streptomycetaceae > Streptomyces > Streptomyces sp. NPDC001617. Next base: position 93,403 of record NZ_JBSFHA010000033.1, on the reverse strand, counting down.
CGACTTGCCGGTCCTGCCCGACAACTCGGCGCTGCTGCTCGGCCAGTACCTGTCCGCGCTGGGCATCCTCTCCCCCGAGGAGGAGGAGGACCTGCACGTACGGATGATGCGCGGGGCGGTCGAGCGCGGGCACCGGTCGATCGTCTTCAAGCCGCACCCCACCGCACCGGCCCGCTACAGCCGCGCCCTGGAGACCGAGGCCGCGAAGCTGGGCGTCGACCTCACCGTCCTCGACCTGCCGGTCCTCGCCGAGGTGCTGTTCGAGAAGTCGCAGCCCGGCCTGGTCGTGGGCTGCTTCTCCACGGCCCTCTTCACCGCTTCGGCCTTCTACGGCCTCCCGGTCGCCCGCATCGGCACCGAGCCGCTGCTGGACCGCCTCACGCCGTACCAGAACAGCAACCGGGTCCCGGTCGTCCTCGCCGACGGGCTGGTCCCGGACCTGGAGGGCGGCAAGGGCGAGCGGACGCTCCCGGCGGCCACCCTGGGCGGCCTGCTCGACGCGCTCAGCTACACCATGCAGCCCCAGATCTACCCGCCCCTGCGTACGGCGGCGGAGCGCTACCTCTCCAAGCACCTCACCCCGCGCACCAAGCGCTACTTCCGGCGCAAGCGCCTCACGGCACTGGGCCTGCCGGGCGGCCTCCCCGAGCGCCTCGCCTTCATCCCGCGCAACTCGACGGCCCGACGGGTGGTGCGCAGGGCACGCGCACTGAGGAACTCGGTAAAGCGCTGATCTGCCCAGACACAGGAACACGCACGCAGACCGCCTGCCGTCACCGCGTCGCCACAAGACCCCGGGGACGGCAGGCTCCGCGCTCGGTGGGTGATGGGCGCTGTGGGCGCAGGTCCGCTACTACGCGCTCTTCGCCCTGCTGATCGTCCCGCCGGGCGCGAGCCGCCGCCGGGTGATCCTGTTCCGCGCGGGCTGGACCCTTACGGCGGCCATCGCGTACGGCGCCCACGAACAACTGTTCCGTGGCCGTCGCGCGCGGTGTCCGGGAGCTCCGGCTCAGAAGGCGTCCGAGGGCACGTAGGTCCCCCACACCTCGCGCAACGCGTTGCACACCTCGCCCACCGTCGCCCGTGCCCGCAGCGCGTCCTTCATCGGGTACAGGACGTTGTCCTCGCCCTCCGCCGCCTTCTTCAGGGCGGCCAGGGCCGTGTCCACCGCCCCCTGATCCCGCTCCGCCCGCAGCTTCGCCAGCCGCTCCGCCTGCTGGGCCTCGATCGCCGGGTCCACCCGCAGCGGCTCGTACGGCTCCTCCGCGTCGAGTTGGAAGCGGTTGACGCCCACGACCACCCGCTCGCCGGAGTCCGTCTCCTGGGCGATGCGGTACGCGCTGCGCTCGATCTCGGACTTCTGGAAGCCGTGCTCGATGGCGGAGACCGCACCACCCAGGTCCTCGACCTTCTGCATCAGCTCGACGGCCGCCGCCTCGACCTCGTCCGTCATCTTCTCGATGACATACGAGCCGGCGAAGGGGTCGACCGTCGCGGTCACGTCGGTCTCGTAGGCGAGGACCTGCTGGGTGCGCAGAGCGAGGCGAGCCGACTTGTCCGTCGGCAACGCGATCGCCTCGTCGAAGGAGTTCGTGTGCAGGGACTGCGTGCCGCCGAGGACCGCCGCCAGGCCCTGGACCGCGACCCGGACCAGGTTGACCTCCGGCTGCTGGGCCGTCAGCTGCACGCCCGCCGTCTGGGTGTGGAAGCGCAGCATCAGCGACTTGGGGTTCTTCGCACCGAACTCGTCCCGCATCACCCGCGCCCAAATGCGCCTCGCCGCACGGAACTTGGCGACCTCTTCGAGGATCGTCGTACGGGACACGAAGAAGAAGGAGAGGCGGGGTGCGAAGTCGTCGACGTCCATGCCGGCCGCGACCGCCGTACGGACGTACTCGATGCCGTCCGCGAGGGTGAAGGCGATCTCCTGCGAGGGGGACGCGCCCGCCTCCGCCATGTGGTAGCCGGAGATCGAGATCGTGTTCCACTTCGGGATCTCGGCCTTGCAGTACTTGAAGATGTCGGCGATCAGACGGAGCGAGGGCTTCGGCGGGAAGATGTACGTCCCCCGCGCGATGTACTCCTTGAGGACGTCGTTCTGGATCGTGCCGGTGAGCTGGTCGGCCGAGACCCCCTGCTCCTCCGCCACCAGTTGGTAGAGGAGGAGGAGAAGGGACGCGGGGGCGTTGATCGTCATCGACGTGGAGACCTTGTCCAGCGGGATCCCGCCGAACAGCACCCGCATGTCGTCGACCGAGTCGATCGCGACGCCCACCTTGCCGACCTCGCCGTGCGCGATCGGGGCGTCGGAGTCGTGGCCCATCTGGGTGGGCAGGTCGAAGGCGACCGACAGACCCATCGTGCCGTTGGCGATCAGCTGCTTGTAGCGGGCGTTGGACTCCGTGGCCGTACCGAAGCCGGCGTACTGGCGCATCGTCCAGGGCCGGCCCGTGTACATGGACGGGTACACACCGCGGGTGAAGGGGTACTTGCCCGGCTCGCCGAGCTTCTCGGCCGGGTCCCAGCCCGCCAGGTCCTCCGGTCCGTAGACCGGCTCGATGGGCAGTCCGGACTCCGACTCGCGCGCCATGGTGTGATGCCTCCCGCTCAAGCTACTGGCCAGTTCAGACCACCCCTCCTGCGGACTGTAGCGGGGCGCGTGCAGCGGGTGGAGGGGCGCACCCTAGGACCTTACTCACAGAGGTTCTGCGGTCCCGGTCACAACAATGCCCCGCCGTTCGCGAGCCGTCACCCGCGGGCAGCATCTCTGGTGACATCCCAAGTGACATCTCGGGTGACACAGCAGCCGCCGGCAGCAGTGACCGGTGAGACATCGGGGGGCGTGGTGCGTACTACGGGCGTGAGGAGATCGACCGCGGTCATGGGGCGGACGGCCGCCGTCACGACAGCGCTCGCGGCCCTGGCCGCCGTCGTCTGCGGCTGCACGGTGCAGGGCGCCGACGGCAAGGGGAACTCGCCGGTCCACATCATCCTGCCGAGCAGCAAGGCCCCGTCCCCGAAGCAGGACACGGGCGACGGCAGCACGAGCACGCGCCCGCCGTCCGCGGCCGGGTCCCCCGTCCTGTGGTCCCGCGGCGACTCCGGGCGGGACGTGCGCGAGCTGCAGGCCCGGCTGCGGCAGGTCGACTGGCTCTTCGACGGGCCGACCGGGACGTACGACGACCTGACCGAGGACGCGGTCAGGGGGTTCCAGGGCAAGCGGGGGCTGCCGAAGACGGGCGAGACGGACACCGTCACCTGGCAGCGGCTGCTGAAGATGACCCACGAACCGGGCAGGTGGGAGCTGTATCTGATGGGCGGCCAGCCGGCCGGTGCGCCCGATCCGCGGTGCATGACCGGGCGGGTGCTGTGCATCGACAAGACGACGCGGACGCTGCGCTGGATGGTCGACGGGCGGACGGTGTCGGAGATGTCGGTCCGCTTCGGAGCGATCGGCACACCCACTCGGGACGGCGTCTTCCACGTGTACTGGAAGTCGCGGCACCACTGGTCGACGCTGTACGACTCCCCGATGCCGTACGCCATGTTCTTCAGCGGCGGCCAGGCGGTGCACTACTCCTACGACTTCGCGGCCCGCGGTTACGCCGGCGGCTCGCACGGCTGTGTGAACGTCCGGGACGAGGCGGCGATCTCCGCGCTGTACGCGCAGGTGCGCAACGGCGACAAGGTCGTCGTGTACTGGTGATGTGCGGGGCGCGGGCGGGACCGGGGGAACGTGTCCCGCCCGCGCCGAGGTGCACGAGCCGTGGGTACGGGGGGAACCCCGGCTCTGTGCGAAAAGCCGATGACCAGTCGGCTCACTCAGTACTGCGCTGGGGCGGCCGAAAACGTTACTGGCGTGGCGAAGAAATTTCCCCGACCCTCAAAACAGCAGGTCAGAGCGCGCTGTACGTCGGATTCGGCGTCGGTGCGGGGTCCTGGCTCGACAGCAGGCGTCCCGGCACGAGGGGGGTGACCGGCGTCGAGGTGTGGCTGCCGGTTCCGGTGCCACCAGGGGCTATGTGGTAGCCGCCGTCGTCACCGCCCTTGCCGTTGCCGCCCTTGCCACCGGACCCGTTCTGGTCGCCCTTGCCGCCCGAGTTGCCCTTGCCGTTGCCGTTGCCGTTGCCGTTGCCCGACTTGGCATCGCCCTTGTCGCGGTCCTTGCCGTCGACGGACGTGCCGGCGAGGACGTTCTTGCAGTACTTCCAGACGCGGTCGGGCGTGTAGCCGCCGGCCGCGTGCTCCAGGGCCTGTCTGCGTTTGGACGTCAGCTCCTTGCCGCCGAGCGCGTCCCGGCAGGCCGACGGCGCCTGCTGCCGCCACCAGCCACCGGCCTCGGCGTCCGGCTCGGCCGACGGCACGTCGCCAGGGGTGCCCTTCGGTGTGGCCGGGTCCGCGGAACCGCCGGTGGAGCCGTCGGGCGAGGGCTCGCCCAGGATGCCGTTGGGCGAGGGCGACACCAGCGGGCGGTTCGGGGTCGCGGCCGACACGGAGGCGGCGGGTCCGGGCTCGTCACCGCCGAACGGCGTCGGCAGCATTCCACTTGTCGCCGCGTACGCCAGCCCACCGACCATGCCGGCCGCCAGCACGGCCGTCAGCGCGAAGTGCGAGGGCCGACGCCGACGGTGACCCCGACCGCTTCGGGCAGGGTCACCGATACGGACGAGCCCGCCGTCGGAGGCATGAGGGGGAGGGCGGTGACCGGGTACGGCCGACTCGCCGGACGGGGCGGCCTGCGCCGTGGCGTACGCACCACCCGGCTCACCGCTCCCGTCGGCCCGCGCGACGCGCCCTGCCCGGGCCGCCCGGAACGCCGCCATCGCCGCGGCCTCTCCCGGGAGTTCCGTGCTGCTCGGGGGAGGTTCCGCGGTGAGTGACTCGAGGGTTTTCGCGAGGCGTTCGGCCTGGTCGCGGGCGGTGGCATCGACAGCTTCCAGTGACTCACCGCGCAGCAGAGCCTCCGCCGTTTCGCGGTCCAGCCACTTGTACTGCTCGTCGGCCATCACATGTCCTTCTGCGTCCGCGCGCGCATATGCGTCACACTCGCGGACGTCACCGCGCGCCCGCGCGGTTCTCGCTGGGGTGGCAGCGCATCGAGGCTGCGGGTCGATTCCGGATCGTCGCCGAGGAGTTCGGCGAGGCGCTTGAGACCACGGTGCGCGGCCGTCCGTACGGCACCCGGCCGCTTCCCGAGCGTCTCCGCCGCGGTCTTGGCGTCGAGGCCCACGACCACCCGCAGCACCACCGCCTCGGCCTGGTCCTGCGGCAGCCGGGCGATCAGGGAGAGCGTGTGGTCGGTGGCCAGGGCCTCCATGGCCTCCCCCGCCGTGTCGGACTCGGCGGGCTTCCCGGTCAGCTCGGTCTCGTCGCCGCCGATCGTCGGGCGGCGGCCGCGCATCCGTATGTGGTCCAGGGCGCGGTTACGGGCTATCCGGGCGGCCCAGCCGCGGAAGCGGTCCGCGTCTCCGCTGAACCGGTCCAGGTCGCGGGCGATCTGCAGCCAGGCCTCGGAGGCGACGTCCTCGGCGTCCGGGTCGCCGACGAGCGTGCGGACGTAACCGAGCAGCCGCGGATGCACGGTTCGGTACACAGTCCGGAACGCGGTCTCGTCCCCGTCCTGTGCCGCAAGCACCGCGGCGGTCAGCTCCGCGTCGTCCCCCAGCACCCGTAAGTTCCTCAGTCGAAGGTTGGCCGATGGTCCCGGCTTCGAGGCCGCCGTCGATAGGCGATCATTCAACATCCGTGTCCGGCGCGAAAGGCACGTTACGACCTGAAACCGCTGCTCGTCCATGTCCGTACAACCTGCAACCACCTCGTGACGCGACGGAACACATCCGGGTGTGACAGAAACCGCACTCATGGCGCTGTAGGAAGTACGGGCCGCCGCGCGGCCCGCCCGCGCGACGGCCGGGGCCTCTCCTGTGGGGGGTGGCGGCCCCGGCCGTCTCGTGCGGGACCCCTTGCCGGACAGGCGTTGTCCGGGGCGCGGGGCGTCTTCCATGACCAACGCGTTCAGGGGCTCAACAGATCTGCAGAGGCCGATGCCTTGGGCCGTTCGGCGTGCCGGCCTGCTGGTTCGGCGTGGATCGTTCCACCGGGCCGCAAGCCTTTGCCGACCGCCCCGAAACCCGGCCGCTTCCGCTACTTCTTCTTCGCGGACTTGTTCTTGGCCGCCGTGGAATTGGCCGCCGTGGAATTGGCCGCGGAGTTGCCCGGCTCCGTCTTCTTGGGCTTCTTCGCCGGATCCTGCCCCAGCTGCCGCGCGCAGTACGCGGCGACGTTCTGCTCGCCGCCCGCGGCGGTGATCAGCCGCTGCCAGGCGGTCGACTGCAGGGCCTTGCCGTTGCCCTTGACGCGCTCGTACGCCGCGCAGTGGGCCTCGGTGTCGTTGGCCGTGGCGGGGCGGTCCGGTGTCGCCGAGGTGCTGGGGGTGCCCGGCGCGCTGGAGGCCGCGGGTGTCCCGACCGGCCGGTGCTCGCGCTGCCGGGCCGCGTGACCGTCGTCGGAGTGCCCGGCCGTACCGATCGCCGCGAACGCGACGCCTCCGGCGGTGAGCCCGGCCAGCGCCAACGTCAGCGTGGCCCTGAGGGAACGCCGGGCGCGCCCACGCTCACGGGGCCGCCAGTCGTCGCGCCGCCGGGTCCGCGCCAGGTGCGCCCCGGCGTCACGGGCGGCACGGAAGGCGACCACGGCCCGCCGCTCGCCCTCGCAGTCCGGGTCACCGGAGCGTATGGCCCCGGCCAGCAGGACCTCGACCTCGGCCCCACCACCCTGCTCTCCTGCCCCCGACACGCCGACGCCAGGGTGCACACGCCGACGACCGGGACCACTCCCGCCGCTCTGCCGCTCACCCATGCCCGTATCCATCCGTGTCCGACACCCTGTTCACACCCGACAGCCGGAGCCCGCCGCAGCTGCTCCCCTGGCCCATGACGGCCACGCCGCCCACAACACCCGGGCCACGACCGACCGTCATGCCGAGACGGCGACCCTCGACGCCCCGACCACCACCGGCAGCCACGCCGACACCGCCACCCGCGTCGTCCGGGCCACTGCCCGTACCCGGGCCGCACCCGGCGCTCCTGCCACGGCCGGCGCTCCCGGCGCACAGCCCGCTCACGCCACTCATGTCGTAGTTGACGCGTCTGTCGTCGCTGCCGTTCACTTCGACTCACCCAGCGTCCGGGGGTCCTCATTCGTCACACCCGCGGCGCCGAGGCGGTCGGCGAGGCGCTTCAGGCCACGGTGGGCGGCCGTCCGGACGGCCCCGGGGCGTTTGCCGAGGACGCGGGCCGCGGCGGGGCCGTCGAGGCCCACGACCACACGCAGGAGCACGGCCTCCGCCTGGTCCCGGGGCAGGCTGCGGACCAGGGCCAGGGCCTGTTCCGTGGACAGGGCCTCCAGCGCCTCGTCGTGGGTGGTGTGCCGGCCGGGGAGATCGAGGACGTCCTGTTCCAGGGCCGAGGAGCGCGGCCGTACCTTCAGGCGGCGCAGATGGTCCAGCGCCCGGTGCCGGGCGATCGTCGCCGTCCAGCCCCGGAAACCGGCGCCGTCCCCCTTGAAACGGCCGAGGTCCCGGGCGATCTCCAGCCAGGCGTCGGAGGCGACGTCCTCCGCGTCGTCGCCGACGATCCCGCGGAGATAGCCGAGCAGTCCGGGCTGCACGATCCGGTACGCGACCGCGAACGCGGCCTCGTCGCCCTCCTGGGCCCGCGCGACGGCCGCGCCCAACTCCCCGTCGTACGCCTGCGCGCGGCGGGGTTCCCGTCCCTGGCCCAACAACAGTCCTCGTTCGTACGAGTGCGGAGGGGGCCCTGCCGGACCCGCCCCGTGCCCACCCCGTCCGTGCGCACGCCTCCACGGTCAACAGCGCCGCGCGTCACCGAAGTGTCACAGGTGGTCAGGCATCCCGGGCGTGTCGCACCCCCCGCGGAGCCATCGGAACCCCGCAGCCACCCCAGTGACATTTGGCCATGGTTCAACGCTGTGTGTAAGTGCTGCCTGGGCTGTGACAGGTGTGACAGCTGTGTCAGGTCCGGCACTCATGAGTCTTCCAGAGGCCCTCTGTCGGGGCCTTTTTTCTAGGGGTGGGGTAGTTGAGTCCTCGCGGGACGCGCGCGTACAGACCGTTGAGCATGAAGCGACGGGCCTGGCTGACGCTCGGTGCGGTGGTCCTGGGCGGTGGGGGTGTGGTGTCGTACGCCGTCGCCAGTACGTCCTCCGGTCACTCGGCCGAGGGACAGCCCAAGCGGCCGGTGAAGGTCTACGACCTCTCGCTGAAGAGCGCCGGCAGCGGCAGGCGGGAGCTGGCGCGCACGGCGACCAAGCAGTTCTCGATGCTCGGCGTCTCCTGGACGGGACCGGCCAAGCGGCTGCACGGCACCGCCCAGGTCCGCACCCGAAGCGTCGGGACCGGCGAGTGGAGCGCCTGGCAGGACCTCGAGACGAACGTCGACCCGCTGCAGGACCCGGAGGCCGGCGCCGACGCGCGCGGCGCCTCCGAGCCGCTGTGGGTCGGCCCGGCGGACGGCGTCCAGGTCCAGGTCGTCCACAAGGACGGCTCCACCAGCACCGGTCTGCCCAAGGGCCTCCAGGTCAACCTGGTCGACCCGGGCGTGGCGACCGCCGCCGAGCAGAAGCAGAAGGTGGAGACGGCCGCGTACGCGCAGGACGTGACCCCGAGCGACAGCACGTCACCGACGGACTCCGTGACGCCGACCGACTCGGTGTCCCCCACCGACTCGGTGTCCCCGACCGACAGCACCAGCGCGTCGCCGAGTGACTCGACGTCGGCCTCGGCTTCCGGGTCCCCGTCGGCCACCACCCCGACCGCTCCCCCGTCGACCGTCCCCGAGCCGCCCATCGTCTCCCGCTCGGGCTGGGGCGCCGACGAGTCGCTGAGCCCGGACCCGTCGGAGTACAACGCCGATGTGAAGGCCGTCTTCGTGCACCACACGGACGGCACGAACGACTACTCGTGCTCCGACTCCGCGGCGATCGTGCGGGGCATCTACGCGTACCACACACAGACCAACGGCTGGAACGACATCGGCTACAACTTCCTGGTCGACAAGTGCGGCACGATCTTCGAGGGCCGCAAGGGCGGCGTCGACCTCCCGGTGCTCGGCGCGCACACCTACGGCTGGAACCGGGAGTCGGCCGGTATCGCGGTCCTCGGTGACTACACCACCACCGGCGCCACCAACGCGGCCCTGGAGTCGGTCGCCCGGATCGCCGCCTGGAAGCTCGGCCAGTACGACGCCGACCCGTCGACGACCGTGCAGCTCAAGGCGGGCGCGACCCAGACCGACTACTTCGGCACCAGCTTCACCGCCGGCGACTCCTACACCTTCAACCGGATCTCCGGCCACCGCGACGGCTACAACACCCAGTGCCCGGGCGGTTCCCTCTACGCCCAGCTGCCCACCGTCCGCGCCTGGGCGTCCGGCCCGGTACAGGGGCTGAAGGTCGCCTCGGTCTCCGGCGCGGGCCTGTCCGGGTCGACGTACTACACCAAGGGCGCGATCACCGTGACGTGGTCGACGACCACGCCGGGTTCGCTGATCTCGAAGTTCGAGCTGCTGGTGGACGGGAAGGTCGCCGCGACCGCCGCCGGTACGGCCACCTCGGCCGCCGCCACCCTGGCCTCGGGCAGCCACACCGTCGCGGTACGGGCCGTGCACCAGTCCGGAAAGACGACGACCACCTCGTCGCTGTCCTTCGTCACGGACACCACCGCGCCGACCTTCACCAGCACGCCGAAGATCTCCCTGCGCACCGGCACGGTCAACACCACCGCCGTCCCGGTGACCCTCGCCTGGAAGGCCACCGACAGCGCGGCCCTGAAGTCGGTCGGCCTGCTGACCCCGACCACGGCCACCTTCGGCCCGACGACGACCAGCTCCCAGCAGACCGCCAAGTCCGGTTCCGCGAGCACCTGGTCGATGAAGGCATACGACTACGCGGGCAACACCCGCACCTCCTCGCCCTCCTACACGCCGGTGATCCTGCAGGAGACCTCGGCCACCAAGTCCGGTACGTGGACGAGCCGTTCGTCCTCCAGCTACCTCGGCGGCACGTCGTACTCCAGCGGTTCGAAGGGCGCGAGCCTGAGCTGGACGTTCACCGGCCGGTCGGCGTCCTGGGTGGTCTCGCGGGCGTCCACCTCCGGGCAGGCGTACGTCTACGTCGACGGCACCAAGGTCGCGACCGTCGACCTCAAGTCCTCGACCACCGCCTACCGCCAGGCCATCTGGACGAAGACCTGGTCGAGCAGCGCCAAGCACACCGTGAAGATCGTGGTCGTCGGCACCAGCGGCCGCCCGACGATCACGACGGACGGCCTGGTGTACATCAAGTAGCCGTCATCAGGTGGCCGTATCGACCGGTTCGGGCGTCCGCTCCTGCGCAGCTTGCGGGGTGGGCGCCCGGTCCGCGTTCACGACCAGCCCGGCGACCAGCGCGCCCATCAGCAGCGCGCCCATCGCCCACCAGGTGGCGACGTTGAAGCCGTGCACCAGCGCCTTCGCCTGGAGCTCCTTCGGGTTCGCCCCCGGCCCCGCGTGTGCCGTGAGGTACCGCGAGGTCACGCTGGCGGCGATGGTGTTCAGCAGCGCCGTACCGATCGAACCGCCCACCTGCTGAGCGGTGTTGAAGGTGGCGGAGGCCGCTCCCGCGTCACGCGGCGCGACACTCCCGGTGGCCAGGGACACGGACGTCATCATCGCCGTACCCATGCCCGCCCCCAGCATCAGCATCGAGGGGAGGATGTGCGAGGCGTACGCCGGCTCGGTCCGTACCTGCGCGATGATCGCCAGCGCGCCGGCCGCGAGCAGCAGCCCCGGCACCATCAGGGCCCGCGGCGGCACCCTGTTGAGCAGCCGGGCCGCGATCTGCGTCGACCCGATGACCATCCCGACGGTGATGGGCAGATAGGCGACGCCCGTCTTGACCGGCGAGTATCCGAGGACGCCCTGCATGTAGTAGGTCAGGAACAGGAAGACGCCGAACATGCCGATGGTGGTGAGCAGCACGGTCAGGAAGGCGCCCACCCGCTGACGGTCCTTCACCACCGACACCGGCAGCAACGGCACCCGCGCCCGCGTCTGCCACAGCCCGAACCCGGCGAGCAGCACGACCCCGGCGGCGAGCAGCGTCAGCACCAGACCGTCGCTCCAACCCCTCGACTCCGCCTCGGAGAAGCCGTAGACGAGCGAGAGCATCCCGGCCGAGCCGAGCAGCGCCCCCGGCACGTCGAGGTGGGCGTCGGGGTGCCGCTCCCCGGGCGCGAGCAGGGCCAGGGCGCCGAAGAAGGCGACCAGGGCGATGGGGACGTTGACGTAGAGGCACCAGCGCCAGTTCAGGTACTGGGTGAGGAACCCGCCGGCGAGCAGACCGACGGCGGCCCCCGCACCGATGATGGCGCCGAAGATGCCGAACGCCTTCCCCCGGTCCTTGGGGTCGGTGAACGTCGTCGCGAGCAGGGACAGGGCGGACGGCGCGAGCAGCGCCGCGAACACGCCCTGCAGGGCACGTGCCCCGAACAGCATCCCGGAGTTGGCGGCGGCCCCGCCGAGCGCGGAGGCGGCGGCGAAGCCGAGCAGCCCGATCACGAAGGTGGTCCGGCGTCCGACCAGGTCGGACACCCGGCCGCCGAGCAGCAGCAGACCGCCGAAGGCCAGGGTGTACGCGGTGATGACCCACTGCCGGTTGGCGTCCGACATGTGCAGGGCGGCCTGGGCGGAGGGCAGGGCGATATTGACGATGGTCATGTCGAGGACGACCATCAGCTGGGCGAGCGCGATGACAACGAGAGCCCACCAACGTCGGTTGTCGGCCATGCCCCCATCGTGCGCTCGGTCACACCCGTTTGGGAACGCCGGCGTCTCTTATTACGTCGATTTTGCCACCGCGTCCCGGCAGAGCAACCGCAGCGACCCGTCCCCCTGAAAACAGCGCCGGGCCTCGTCCACCGGGTCCCACATCCGCCCGTCCGGCGTCCGCACCCAGTGGTCGCCGCCGCTCATCCACCACTCGGCGCCCGTCTGACGCACGATCACCTCACCGGCGTAGGCCCCGAACCCGCGCAGCGCCTTCTCCACGGCGGCGTACTGCACGCCCTCCCGCCGTATCTCGTCGATCATCCGGTCGACGCGCCACAGACTCTGCGCCGAGTAGTCGAGGCGCAGCCGCGCCCCCTCCCGCATCGCCGCCACCACGTCCGCCGCCCAACGCACGGGCTTCGTCGCCGCGTTCGGCCTGCTCGTCTCCTGGAAGGTAGTCACACAGACAGGAGCGGGGACTGCGTGCGCTGCGTCACGCGCATTCCGGACACTTCCCGAGACCGGTGCAGGACCGCCCCACGTCCACCCCACGACGACCACAGAACAGTGACGCTTCGTCCCTCCCATGCGCTCCTGTCACTGATGAGCACGTACTTCCACCTCCGCGCGGTACACCCGTCCGCTCTGCGTAACAGCGAGCACTGGTTCCAACGGCTGTTCGAGGACAACTGGGACACAGTGCGCCTACGCCTCGACCGTCACCGAGAGGAGATGCTGGACCGGCACTACCTCGACCAGGACGCGCTGTACGCGGGAACCGACGTGATCCTGGGCGGCACCCCGATCGGACACCGACCGTTCCTCCTCCTGTCGGCCGCCCGCACGGCCGAGACGGCCGCGTACCTCGCCTCGACCGACTTCGAGGCACTCTGGAGCCGGACCAAGGCCGACCCCGACCTGCACGACCTCTTCGCGGCAACCCACCGCGACCTGACAGCGTTCTACGCGAGAACGGCGGAGTACGGCGATGCAGTGGTGAAGTGCTGCCTGCAATGATTCACGCTCCGTCGAGGCACTACCTCCGGCGAGCCCTGCGCCTGACGACGGCCCGCAGAACACGCCGCCCCTCCGTGGACACCTCCAGAGCAGGCCGCAGGCCACCCACACCGTGACTGGCAAGAAGTTCCAGAACGGCGATCTGACGACGCAGCTCAGCAGCAACAAGGGGCGACATCCCCTCCGTGCGACCTTCACGAGGACCGTCGACCGGAACCGCGTCCCGCTGGGGATCGAGCAGCCGATGAATCTGCAGGGCGGCGACGGAACAAGCGTCGGCCCACATCCTCATCTCCGACCCGCCCCGCCCGACCGGTGCGGCCTCCAGCATCCGCCGGGCCAGCAACACCACCTCGTCGTCACCGGTGTCGTCGGCAGACAGCTTCCCCCGCACCTGCTCCAGCAGTTCGCCCCAGTCGCCGGCCTCCCCTGCGCCGGAAAGGCTCCCCCACAACGGCCGTAGCACCTCGTCGTCACCCCCCAGCAACGGCACGCACCGATCCAAACAAGCCAACCCGCTGGCGGCCAGTCCGCGTTCGTCGGCCTGAGCGATCAGCTCAACCAGGCTCATCCATGCCTCCCTCTGCGGGCGCTTGCAGGGTAGAACCGGGCCCCACCTTTAACGGAGCCCGCACTTCCCCTTACTGCGTGCGACGGCTCGGGAGTGTCACAGCGGCACCACACCCAGTCGGTCCAGCAACCGGAAGAAGAGATTTTCGGCCAATGGATCGGGCTCGGCGGTCAGCACGTCCACCAGCGGCTCGGCCTCGACGCCGTACCCCGCCTCCTCGGCCCACGCGACAGCCCGCTCCGCGGCGTCACGCGGCTCCAGGAAGTAGTCCTCGAGGGTCAGCCCCTCGTTCCCGGCGTCGAGATACCCGGCCATCGCCGCCCGCGCCAGACACGTGGTCCACGCCCCGCTCTCCGGCGCCGCCGCCTCGACGACCACACAGTCACTGTCCATGACGTACCCGAAGAGCGCGGGCGCCCCCGTCTCCGCGGCGAGGACGTTCATGTTGCCGACCTCGCCGTCCCCGCTCGGGTACTCCCAGACCTGCCACCCACCGGACGCCTCGGCCCGTAGCTCCATGCCCTCCTCGGCCCCGGCCAGCGCGTCCAGCTCGGCGAGCGGCCGCTCGCTGCGCGCCACGACGTAGTACCCCCAGTAGCCCATGTCCCGCTCCCCCACGGCTTCTCGACTGCGGCTCGCACTGAATACACCACAGTCGTACGCCAGTTCACAGCCGTATGCGGCAACAGGATCAGCCCAGCTTGGCGGCCAGCGCCTTGAACTGGGTCCAGGACAGCGAGGGCCGCCCGGAATCCCACAGTTTCTGGACCGTTGCCCTGAGCGGCATCCTGATCCCGGCCGCGACCTGGTTCTGCGTCTGTGCGTTGGGGAAGTCGCACCACACGGCGAAGGTCCCGCCGAGGATCTGTCCGTCGTACCTCGCCGGCACGGCCACCGTGCCCCGCACGACCCGCGGCGTCCACTGCTCGTAGATCCGCCGGCCGGTCGGATAGTAGAACCTGTTCGGCTGCCCGAGCACGTAGTAGAAGAACTCGTCGTTGTAGTTGACGACCTTCCGCCCCGCGCTCAGATACTCCACGGGCTGCCGCGCCCCGATCTCCTTCCCGGTCCAGTACGCGACCTGCAGATCCTTGGCCGGCTGCACCGACGTCCCCCGGAAGAACCCGTCGTTCCAGACGCGCATGGTCTTGTCGTGGGCGCGCATGGTGTCGGCACGGTCGTTGAGCCACCCGGTCGTCAGATCGGAGACGGTCGCCCCGGAGCCGTAGGCCTCCTTGGCGGCGGCGGCCAACTGCGGATAGGAGGCAGCCGGGTCGGTCACCATGAGCGCCCGGTACTCGTCGCCGCCCAGATTCCACTGGCTGCCCGGGAAGAGATCGGCGTACTCGTTCAGCAGGTCGTCGACGATCTTGGCGGCGCCCGGCTTCGAGATGTCGATCGCACCGCTCGCGGCGACTCCCTGGGCATTGCGCAGCTGCAATTCGGGGTGGGCGGCGATGACCGCTCCCAGATGCCCGGGCGAATCGATCTCAGGAACGACCGTGATGTGCCGACTCGCCGCGAGCGCGACGATCTTTCTGACCTCGGCCTTGGTCAGATGCTGCTGCGACACGATCTCGGGATGGCTGTCGGACTCGATCCGGAACCCCTGGTCGTCGGAGAAGTGCAGCCCCAGCTGGTTGAACTTGAGGTCCCCGAGCTCCCGCACCCGGTCCTCGATCCACCCCGCGGTGAAGTACTTGCGCGCCATGTCGAGCATGAACCCGCGCACCGCCTTGGCCGGCTGGTCCCGCACGACCCCTTCGGGCGCGGTCCCGCCGCCGTGCACCTCCTGCTTGAGCGTCCGGGTGCCGTAGAACACCCCGGCGTCGGTCGGCCCACTGATGCCGACCCGCCCGCCACGCACGGTCATGCTGTACGACTCCGGGTTCGCCCCTCCCCCTTCATTCACCGCGAGCCGCACGTCCCCGGCCTTCACGTCGTCCTTCTCACCTGCGTAGGTGAGCCCCAGCTCGGAGGCGATCAGCCGCCCCTCGTCGGCCAGCTCCGCGTCGTTCACCACGACCCGCTCACCGCGCGCCGGACGCCAGCCGGGCCCACGGGCGGCGGTGTGGGACGCGACGGCGGGGATGGTGCGGGGAGCCTGCGACAGCGGGTACGACCGACTCGGACTCGGCGAAGGACTCTTCGCGCGCTCCGCCCTGGACGACCCGGCCGACTTCCCCTCGGAGGGCTGCTGCTGGCGCGACGCCCCTGCCGGACTGCTGTCGCCGTCCCCCGAGGCCCACAGGCCGAGACTCACCCCGGCCCCGACCGTCACGGCCATCGCCGCGCCGATCAGGACCCCGGTCTTCACGTTCCGCGCCGGACGCCGGCGCCTGTGCTGACTCACAGCTTCAACCTAAGACCCTCGGACGGCGGGATGCGTCCACCACACGTTCCGAAACTCTCCCTTGCGGGTGAAATTCGGGCATCCCTCGGACACGTCACGTCCACTCCCGATAACGTGACGCAACACTTCTCACAGCTTCCTCTGCCGAAACACACGTGACGCCCACACACCTCCCTGGCCGGCCGGCCATACCGACCCTGCCCACCATCCTCGACGCCTTCAACACCGCCCCCGCGTCCGGCGCCCGCAAACTCCTCCTGGACTGCCTCCGCAGCCTCCGCTGGGCGGACCGCATCGCCGACCACCGCCCCTACCCGGACACCGAGTCCCTCCTGGCAGCCTCCGACGAGGCGGCGTACGACCTCTCCCCGGGCGACCTGGCGGAGGCCCTGGCCGCGGAGACCCTGCCGAGTCTGCCGGACGGAACGTACGGGGCGGCATACACCGCCCTGAGCGCGGCACACGCGGCCTACGAGTCCCGCTTCGGCCACGCCTTCGTGATCTGCCTGGACGGCCTCTCCCCGACCGAGACCCTGGACCACGTCCTGGAAGGCATCCGGTCACGTTTGACAAACGATCCGGAGGAGGAACGGGTGGTGGCCGCGGAGGAGCTGCGGCGCCTGGCGAGGCAACGCCTGCTGGAGATGCTCAGGGGCGCGGGGAACGGCGCGACCCGCCACCCCCAACCCGCACCCGGCAAATAACATGACACCCCACCTCAGAAGCCGCAAACGCTCACCCAAACGCGTGCCACTTTGATCACACCGGTAGGCCCGGCGTAAGCCCAGCGGCAGCGCGTCGCTACGATGCTGGGGGCCGGAGGACCGTACCCGGCCGGGCCCGACCGACAGCACAAGCCGGCGCGGCCCCAATCCCCGCTCCCGGAGGGACTTCCGTGCCGGCTGGAACGCTGTACCGCGGCCGGGAAGGAATGTGGTCCTGGGTGGCTCATCGAGTCACCGGCGTCCTCATCTTCTTCTTCCTGTTCGTTCACGTGCTGGACACCGCTCTCGTCCGTGTGTCTCCCGAGGCCTACGACAAGGTCGTGGCCACGTACAAGACGCCGATCGTCGGACTGCTGGAGTACGGCCTCGTCGCCGCCATCCTCTTCCACGCGCTCAACGGCCTGCGCGTCATCGCCGTCGACTTCTGGTCGAAGGGCCCGCGCTACCAGAAGCAGATGCTCTGGTCCGTCGTAGGCCTGTGGGTCGTGCTGATGATCGGGGCGATCTACCCCGTCCTCGGTCACGCCGCTCGTGAACTGTTCGGGAGCTGACACCCATGGCCACCACCGAATCCACCGCTTCCGGCGTCGGCCCCGTCGAGGGCGCGTCCCTCTACAACGTCGACAACCCGGCGCCCCTCATCGAGGCCCCGCGCAAGCGCACCAAGAAGTCCCCGAAGTCCACCCGGGGCAACTTCGAGATGTACGGCTGGCTCTTCATGCGCCTGTCCGGCGTCGTGCTGGTCGTCCTGGTCCTCGGACACCTGCTCATCCAGCTCGTGCTGGACGGCGGTGTGTCGAAGATCGGCTTCGCCTTCGTGGCCGGCCGCTGGGCGAGCCCCTTCTGGCAGGTCTGGGACCTGCTGATGCTGTGGCTCGCGATGCTGCACGGCGCGAACGGCCTGCGCACGGTCATCAACGACTACGCGGAGCGCGCGAACACCCGCCTGTGGCTCAAGGGCCTGCTCTACACGGCCACGGTGTTCACCATCCTGCTGGGCACGCTGGTGATCTTCACCTTCGACCCGAACATCCGCTAGGCACGGGGTTACGAGACTCATGAAGATCCACAAGTACGACACCGTCATCGTCGGCGCCGGTGGCGCGGGCATGCGCGCCGCGATCGAGTCGACGAAGCGCAGCCGCACCGCCGTGCTGACCAAGCTCTACCCCACCCGCTCCCACACGGGCGCCGCGCAGGGCGGCATGGCCGCCGCGCTGGCCAACGTGGAGGAGGACAACTGGGAGTGGCACACCTTCGACACGGTCAAGGGTGGTGACTACCTGGTCGACCAGGACGCCGCCGAGATCCTGGCGAAGGAGGCCATCGACTCGGTCCTCGACCTGGAGAAGATGGGCCTGCCGTTCAACCGCACCCCGAACGGCACGATCGACCAGCGCCGCTTCGGCGGTCACTCGCGCAACCACGGTGAGGCGCCCGTCCGCCGGTCCTGCTATGCCGCGGACCGCACGGGCCACATGATCCTCCAGACGCTGTACCAGAACTGCGTGAAGGAGGGCGTGGAGTTCTTCAACGAGTTCTACGTCCTCGACCAGCTGATCACCGAGGTCGACGGCGTCAAGAAGTCGGCCGGTGTCGTGGCGTACGAACTCGCCACCGGCGAGATCCACGTCTTCCAGGCGAAGGCCGTGATCTACGCGTCCGGCGGCTGCGGCAAGTTCTTCAAGGTGACGTCCAACGCGCACACCCTGACCGGTGACGGTCAGGCCGCCGTGTACCGCCGCGGGCTGCCGCTGGAGGACATGGAGTTCTTCCAGTTCCACCCGACCGGCATCTGGCGCATGGGCATCCTGCTGACGGAGGGCGCCCGTGGTGAGGGCGGCATCCTCCGCAACAAGGACGGCGAGCGCTTCATGGAGAAGTACGCGCCGGTCATGAAGGACCTCGCGTCCCGTGACGTCGTCTCGCGCTCCATCTACACGGAGATCCGCGAGGGCCGTGGCTGTGGCCCCGAGGGCGACCACGTCTACCTGGACCTGACGCACCTCCCGCCGGAGCAGCTGGACGCCAAGCTCCCGGACATCACCGAGTTCGCGCGCACGTACCTGGGCATCGAGCCGTACACGGACCCGATCCCGATCCAGCCCACCGCGCACTACGCGATGGGCGGCATCCCGACGAACGTCGAGGGTGAGGTCCTGTCGGACAACACGACGGTCGTCCCCGGCCTGTACGCGGCCGGCGAGGTCGCCTGCGTGTCGGTGCACGGCGCCAACCGTCTCGGCACCAACTCGCTGCTGGACATCAACGTGTTCGGCCGCCGGGCCGGCATCGCGGCGGCGGAGTACAGCCAGAAGGCGGAGTTCGTCGAGCTGCCGGAGAACCCGGCGGAGCTGGTGGTCTCCCAGGTGGAGGCGCTCCGCTCCTCCACGGGCACCGAGCGCGTGGCGGTCCTGCGTCGCGAGCTGCAGGAGACCATGGACGCGAACGTCATGGTGTTCCGCACCGAGCAGACGATCAAGACGGCCGTCGAGAAGATCGCCGAGCTGCGCGAGCGCTACAAGAACGTCTCGATCCAGGACAAGGGCAAGCGGTTCAACACCGACCTCCTCGAGGCCGTCGAGCTGGGCAACCTGCTCGACCTCGCCGAGGTCATGGCCGTGTCCGCCCTGGCCCGCAAGGAATCCCGCGGCGGTCACTACCGCGAGGATTACCCGAACCGCGACGACGTCAACTTCATGCGCCACACCATGGCGTACCGCGAGGTGGGCGACGACGGCACCGAGTCCATCCGTCTCGACTACAAGCCGGTCGTCCAGACCCGCTACCAGCCGATGGAGCGTAAGTACTGATGGCAACCCCGACTCTGGAGAAGGCAGACGCGGCCGGTCAGCCCGAGCCCGGCTTCGCCGACTCCCCGTACATCACGGTCACCTTCCGCATCCGCCGCTTCAACTCCGAGGTCTCGGCGGAAGCGGTCTGGGAAGACTTCCAGCTGGAGATCGACCCGAAGGAGCGCGTCCTCGACGGCCTCCACAAGATCAAGTGGGACCTGGACGGCACGCTGACCTTCCGCCGCTCCTGCGCCCATGGCATCTGCGGTTCCGACGCCATGCGCATCAACGGCAAGAACCGCCTCGCCTGCAAGACCCTCATCAAGGACATCAACCCCGAGAAGCCGATCACGGTCGAGCCCATCAAGGGCCTCACGGTCCTGAAGGACCTGGTCGTGGACATGGACCCGTTCTTCCAGGCGTACCGGGACGTCATGCCCTTCCTCATCACGAAGGACACGAACGAGCCCACGCGCGAGCGTCTGCAGACCGCCGAGGACCGCGAGCGCTTCGACGACACCACGAAGTGCATCCTCTGCGCCGCCTGCACCTCCTCGTGCCCGGTCTTCTGGAACGACGGCCAGTACTTCGGCCCGGCCGCCATCGTCAACGCGCACCGCTTCATCTTCGACTCGCGCGACGAGGCCGGCGAGCAGCGCCTGGAGATCCTGAACGACCGCGACGGCGTCTGGCGCTGCCGCACGACCTTCAACTGCACGGACGCCTGCCCGCGCGGCATCGAGGTCACGAAGGCGATCCAGGAAGTGAAGAGGGCGCTGATCACGCGCCGCTTCTGATCTTCCCAAGGCTGTATCAGGGCCCTGTTTCCGTCACTTCGGAAACAGGGCCCTCTGGTGTTTTGGCCGGTTTGCGCTCCTGCCGACGGACACATTCCACCGTCACACTCCTGTCGAACGTCTTGACCTCCACGGGAGTGCGAGAAGGCGGGGGCAGGTGCCAACACCGATGGGCGAAGTGACGCCAGGCTGGGAACAGCCGATTCCGTTGGGATACGGGCAGGGAGCCAAGGAAGCCCAGTTCGTGGCGGCTCCGCTACTCGCGGCTGCCGCACTCGGCCTCGCCGGAGTGGTGGCGGGAGCCAAGGACGAGATGTTCCTCCTGTCCGGGCCGACGCTTCTCGTCCTCGTGTTGTCAGCCATGTCTCTGATCTACAGCATCCAGTTGGCCTACCACGCCCGTAAGTTCCTCTACTCGCGACAGGACGTCCTCGACTGGTACGGACCCGAGGTCACCCAACGGGCCGACGAGTTCAGGAAGTTGTGCGCCGATCAGGGCAACGACTACACGACCTGGGTCTTCTACAACAACAAGGCCAACCGTCTGTTCAACGCGGGGACCGTGCTCCTCGGGTTCGGCGTCGCCGCCGCGCTGGCTCCGGGACACGACAGCAGCCAGAAGCCCTGGCGCTGGGGGGCTGCGGTCATCGTCCTGGGCTGCACTCTCTACGAGATCTATTGGCAGCAAAAACTCAAGCGCGAAGTCAACAAGCGAGCCACTCATTCCCGCTCCCACACCGGTCAAGGAGGCCCTTGATGACCATGCATGCGGTAGTTCTCCCCGGTTACCAACCCCACACGACGAAGTGCCGGCATCGCGACTGCCGCGCGGACCTGGGGCTGGTACAGAGGGCCCAACATTTCCTGCGTAAGTGGGAGGAGGCACTCGAGTCCGGGCCAACCGCCATCGACGCCTACCTCCGGGAGCACAACGCCGAGGCTCTGCTTCAGCACGATCTCGACTGCCCCGTCAGGGACCTTCCACCCGCTGTCCATGCCTCGTGCCATGGGATCGACGACGAGGGTAGGGACGCCTTGCAGCAACTGCGGTATCACCAGCAGAAACTGGCCGAAGCCCGCGCCCGGGGCGACCAGCCACCCGTTCCGCGCTCTCCGTGGCAAATCGTCCGGCGTCCCCGAGGCCCCTGGCGCCCTTGAGGACCTATGCCTCCCTGGAACCACCATGGTCCTGGGCTCGGGACGAGAGGCCCCTCACACTTGAATGGTCGTATGTGCCCCCCTCCGGCCTGGTCCCGGCGAACAGGTCCGACACATCGGCGAACACCTCTTCCTCGCCCTCTCGATCGAGGGGAAGCGGCAGGTGCAGTGCGTCCAGCAGGTCGAAACGGTGCAGGTCGTAAACGACGTGCATCAGTCCCGAGTAAGTCTGCGCCACCGTCACCGCGCCCTTGTACGCGATCGCCGCGAACAGCAGACCGGTTCCGCACAGCCACCAGGCGGACGGCTCGTCGTACAGGGCCGCGGCGCTCGTGCCGACCAGGGCGAGAAACGACCAGCAGAGGTTGACGGCGGTATCGAGCGCGTCGCGTGCGGAGCGGAGGGCCTCGGCCATCCGGTCCGACACTTGGAGATAGATCCTCGGCCAGGAGGTCAACGTTGCCAGGCCATAGCGTTCACCGGCGCTCAACTCGCCCGCGCGCAAGGCGTTCCCGAGTGCCGTGGGCAGCAGGAGATTGCCCGGCGGGTGGACGGCGAGGCGACGACGGGCATCGGCCTGCACCTGTGGATCCGGGTCCCCGTCTACGGTTTCGTAGGCCTGTTTCCGCAGCGCCTCCCACCGCCGACGCTGCTTACGGGCAAGCACCGCCGCAAGTCTCGCGGTGAACGGCCATCGGTCCCAGTACCCTTCGAGGACGCGCACCGCCCGCACCTGGAACGGCTGCAGCAGCAGGCCCAGCAGCGACGCGCCGACAACGACCGCCACCACTACGCCCAGCATCGTGGTCGATCTCGTCGGCCACACTGCCCCCCAGTCACTCCTGCCAGTGAAGCTTCCTGCCCGCACCAGAGCCAGCACCCCGGCGACGAACAGCGCGCACGGCGCGAAGTGCACCGCTAACACCCGTCGCACGAAGCCCTACCTCCCCATACACCCCCTGAGCGGTGTTCAGTATGGAGTGCGATGTCGAACAAAGGGGGAGAGAGGCCCGCTCCTTCTTGGCCCCACAAGATCGCCCTGAGCCCATGACGGATGGGCTGCTGCCGAGCCCTACAGTCACAGCTGGCTCAGGATCGTCGGGTCGGTGATCTTCCGGTCGTCGGCCAGCAGGAGCGCCTTGCTCAGGATCACGCCCAGCATGCGGTCGCCCTCGTAGGGCAGGTAACCGGCCTGCGGGGCGCTCGCGTCGGACTTCGGGACGATGCACAGGTACTGGTCGTTCGGGGTCATCAGGATATTGCCCGAGCCCAGGTGGATCTTGTACGTGTGGCGTTCGCCCTTCACGTGCAGGAAGCGGCCCTCGATGGTGCAGCGGTCGGCTATCGCGAGGCGGGGTATCAGGCGTTCGAGCAGGGCCCTGCGGGTCTCGGCGCTCTGGTTGAGCGCGCCGAAGCTGTAGCCCGACCAGTACGCGCGGAACCGGCCGCCGGGGCCGCCGTCCTGCCAGGTCGGGTCGTTGCCGACGCTGGCCACGCCGACGAACAGGTCGACGTCCCGCAGGACTTCGGACAGGACGAGGGGCGGCATGTCGGTGAGGGGAAGGGCGTCGACGGGGTCGGCGCCGTCCCGCAGCCACATGCGGTACTCGCCCCCGCAGCAGTGCGCCCAGTTCTGCGGTGCGTCGATCGGGTAGAAGCGGACCTGGTCGGTGCGCAGGCGCAGGAAGCTGCCGGACCCGGCGGCGGTGTCGTCGCCGTTCTCCCCGTCGCCCTCGATCCAGTACTCGGCGCGCAGCCCCCACTGTGGCAGCTCACGCGTGGCCGGCGGAGCCTCGTCGTCGACCATCAGCCGCAGCCTGTTGCGCCAACCCCGGATCGCGGCGAGCGAGTTGAACTGGTGCTGGCGCAGGACGTGCGCCGCGAAACGGTTCGAGTACGTCCCTGTCCTGCGCTCGGCGTCGGTCAGCAGGTACACCTCACGGTGGGCCTGCTTGAACGGCTGGGTGATGGCGTGCCGCTCCAGCCAGTCCCGCCAGGCGACGATCTCGGCGGGCTCATGTCCGACCGGGTGCCAGAGCCTGACCTCCGCCCCTTCGGCGACGGGGTCGTCGGTGAGCGTGCGCAGAGCGCCGTCCGCGTATCCGGCCGTCCTGCCGTCGACCGTCCACAGGAGGCGGCGGGCAAGCGTGCCGACGAGGGGATGGTCCAGGTAGCGCTCGCGCCAGGTGTCGTAGGACCAGGTGCGGCGGGCGAGGAACTGACGATCCAGGCGCTCGCTCTGTGCCGAGAGCATCTTGTCGATGTCCTTGACCGCGGCCTTGAGTTCCTTGAGCTCGTCGGGGTGGTCGCGGCGGACGGCCGCGGGCACGCTCTTCACGACCTTGCCGGCCGCGTTGCGCCAGCCCAGCAGGCACCTCGTGCCCTCGATCCCGAGGACGGCGGTGACATCCCCGAGCCGGTGCTCGGCGCGGCCCACCTCCGTCAACCCGTAGGCGGGGACGGCGAGTTCCTCGATCTCCTCGCGGCCGAGACCGAGGGCGGCGGCCCGGTTCTCCAGGGCCGCGTCGACGAGCTTCGCCGTGGCCTTGTACGTCAACCGGATGCCGAGACGGGCGAGTTCGGCCAGGGCCGCCGCGCCGTCCAGGCGGGAGAGCGCGAGGACGGCGGCGTTGGCGACCTTCGGGTTGCGCGGGCCGACGCCGGGGACCTTCCTGAGCGAGGTCTCGACGAGGACGCCCAGGGCGCGGGCGGTGTCCGGGTGCGGCGGGAGGAGGGAGAGCAGCCAGGCGAGGCCGCGCAGGGCGTTGGCGTTGTAGGGGTCGTAGGTGTGGTTGACGGGGTCCGTCGGGTACCCCTCTTCCAGGGGGAAGGTCCTGGGGCGGCCGACGAGGGCGAGCCAGGGCAGCGCGGTCGCGCGGACCCGGTCGGCGCCGACGGCCTCGACGAGGGTGCGGGCCCGCTGGTCCCACTTGGGGCTGGGCTTGGAGGCGGTGGCCGTGACGAGGTGGGCGAGCAGGGCCTGCCAGTCCGCTCCGGTGGCGTCGCCGAGGGCCTGTTCGGCCCACTGCTCGCCGACGTTGAGGACGGGCTCGGTGAGCTTCTTCGCCAGCAGGACCACCGGGTCGTCGCTGGAGAGGTACGTGTCCAGGGCGGCGCGGCGGTAGAAGGCGACGACGGCGGGCGCGAGGGGTCGGCCGGCGGCCAGTTCGGCCTCGGCGAGGACGGCGGAGTGCGAGCCGTACCAGTGGCCGTGCTGTCGGGCGAGCTGGTCGAGTGCCTTGAGCCGCTCCGTGGAGAGCCGGTCCTCGGGCAGGCCGCGCGCCAGGATGCCGACGAGTGTCAGGGCGTGCTCGCGGGCGTCCGAGTCCTCGCTCGCCGAGTGGTACAGCGCCACGAGGGCGTCGGCGAGCGGCGCGCGCACCTCGGCCGGCTGTTCGCGCAGGCGGTCGAGTACTCCGGCCCACAGGCCGTTCCAGTGGCCGTTGTTGGCGGCCGCCGCCCTGAGCATGTCGACGGCCAGCTCCCCCAACTCGCCGTCGGCGACCCGCTGCCCGATCAGCTCCTTGTACGTCTGGATCTCCCCCACCGTCATCCCCCCACCAGCGGTACGAGCTTGAGAAACGTGACCTCGGTGCCCGGCGCGAGCTCGATCTCCTCGTCGAGTTCGGTGACCTGGCGGTCTCCGACCAGCACCAGGAATCCGTTCCCTGCGAAGGCCTTGAGTGCCGGCTCGGTCTGGGTCTCAGGGTCTATCCGGCGTGGCGTCCGCAGCGCGTACCCGTTCAGCACCCGCTCCGCGTCCTTCGGCTGCACCAGCCCCTGGAACACCCCCGGCGTGCGCGCGTTGTACTCGGCGACCTCCTGGAAGACCCGACGCCGGATCAACTCACCCACAGTGAGCCGCTCCTCGGCGACCTCGAGCTCCCAGCCCGCGCCCCGCTCCCCCGCAGTCGTCTCGTCGACGAACGTCACGATTGCCATGCCGACGACAGTACGGGCCACCACTGACAATCACGGGTTCCGGGCGAATCGACACCTATTCTGACGTTATGTCAGATGACGAGTCGTACGAACTGCTCGGGTTCGACAACGTACTGCTGCCCGTCGGGGACCTCGGCGAGGCCGTCGGGTTCTACGAGCGGGCCGGGTTCGCGTTGGGGTTCCGGTTCGACGAGGCCGGGATCGCGCTGCTGAAGGTCGGGGCCGAGACGCCCGGAATCCTGCTGCGACAGGAGGAGGGGCTGGGGCACCGACCGCCGCCGTGGCCCTCCCCGCGCCTGTGGATCGAGGTCCCGGACGCACGGACGGCGGCCCGGTCGCTTGCGGCGGCCGGCATCACGCCCCTCGACGCACCCTTCCCCGTGGCCACCGGCTGGACCGTCGAAGTCGCCGACCCCTGGGGGAACGTCATCGGGTTCACGGACTACACGAAGCGCCCGGAGCTGGGGCGCCGCCCCTGAGGAGGCCCCCGCGGAGGCTTCCCGGCCGACTACGTGGTTGAACGCGTTCAAAAACAGGTCTAGAGTCGTCCCGTCAGCTTTTTGAACACGTTCAAGAAGGGGTGGGGCATGGACCGTACGGTCATCGCCTACGTCATCTACCTGCTGGTCAGCATCGGACTGACCGTCTGGGTGGCCCGCACGCTCAGCCGCAACGGACGGATCTTCCTCGCCGACGTCCTGCGCGGCAACGAGCAGCTCGCCGACGCCGTCAACCACCTCCTGGTGGTCGGCTTCTACCTCGTCAACCTCGGCTTCGTCGCCCTGTACCTGAGCGGCGACGAGACGATCGAGGACACCCGCGGCATCTTCGAGGCCCTGTCGACCAAGCTCGGCGTGGTGCTGCTGGTGCTCGGCGTGATGCACCTGAGCAATGTGTACGTCCTCAACAAGATCCGGCGGCGCAGCGTGATGGAGCGCGAGCAGGTGCCGCCGGTCGGCCCGCAGGACTGGGTCGCCCCGCAGGCGCGGGCGTGAGCGGCGGTACGGCGGACCGGGTCCCCGCGGTTCCGGTCCGCCGGCTCACCGTCCTCTACGACGCCGACTGCTCGCTGTGCGCCTTCCTGCGCGACTGGCTGACCCGACAGCCGCAGCTGGTGCCGCTGGAGTTCGTGCCCGCGGCGTCGGAGCAGGCCCGGCGCAGCTTTCCCACCCTCGACCACCGCGCCACCCTCGACGACATCACCGTCGTGGGCGACGCAGGCCAGGTCTACCGCTCCACCGCCGCCTGGATCGTCACGCTGTGGGCCCTGCGCGAGCACCGGCCGCTCGCCCACCGGCTGAGCACGCCGTCGGGAGCGCCCTTCGCCAAGGGGGCGGTACTGGCGGCGGCGAAGTGGCGGGGCTCGCAGTGGGGGCAGAAGCGGCGGCAGTGGGGCGGGACGGTGTACCGGCGGACGGACGGGTGGTCCTACGACCCCTCCCACGGCTGGACCTACACCGCCCCGGGCTGCGACGGCGACGCGTGCGCCACCCCGTAGGCTCTCTGTCCGTGTCCGCAAAGAACGAAGGCTCCGACGAAGGCACCGCGCCGTCCACCAAGTCCGAGCAGACCCGCGCGCTGATCCTGGAGACCGCCATGCGGCTGTTCCAGGAGCGGGGTTACGACAAGACGACCATGCGGGCCATCGCCCAGGAGGCCGGGGTCTCCGTCGGAAACGCGTACTACTACTTCGCCGGCAAGGAACACCTGATCCAGGGCTTCTACGACCGCCTCGCCGCCGAGCACCGGGTGGCGATCCGGGAAGTCCTGGACCAGGAGACCGACCTGGAGGCACGGCTGGCGGGCGTGCTGAAGGTGTGGCTGGACATCGCGACGCCGTACCACGAGTTCGCGGTCCAGTTCTTCAAGAACGCCGCAGACCCGGACAGCCCCCTCAGCCCCTTCTCACCCGAGTCGGAACACGCGCGCGTGGAGGCCGTCTCCGTCCACCGCGAGGTTCTGGCGGGCGCGACGAAGACCAAGGTCCCGGAGGAACTCCGCGACGTCCTGCCCGAGTTGATGTGGCTCTCCCAGATGGGGCTCGTACTGTATTGGATCTTCGACCGGACCGAGGGCCGGGAGCGGAGCTACCGGCTGGCCGAGCGCGGGGCACGGCTCACCGCGCGCGGGGTGTCCCTGGCCCGCTTCCGGGTGCTGCGGCCGCTGGTCCGCGAGGTGCACGAGCTGTTCACGGACTTCCTGCCGGGGATGACCAAGGTGCTGCCCGACCCCGGCAGGTCCTAGCGTCGCGAACGCGGTCAGTTCACCGCGTCCACCTCGCCGTCGGCGAGCTCGACGTCGTACACCAGGGGCGCGTCCGCGACGACCAGCTGGGCGGCGCGTGAGCCGTACGAAGCGGCGGCCGTCGCCAGCAGATACGTCCCCGGGGCCGGCACCGACACGATGTACGAGCCGTCCGCCAGTGAGGTCACCCGGTCCACCTGGCGGCCGCCCTTCGTCAGCAGGGTCACCGAGGCGCCGTCCACCGGGTCGCCGTCGGCGGTGCGGATGAAGCCGTGGACCACGGAGGCGGGGCCGTCCGGGGACAGCGGTTCCGCCTCCTCCCTCGGCTCCACCGCCAGGTGCGGGAGCCGCTGCTCCAGCCATCCCGGCAGCCACCAGTTGGACTTGCCCAGCAGATGCATCGCGGCCGGCACCAGGGCCGTACGGAGAATGAAGGCGTCCAGCGCCACCGCGGCCGCCAGCCCCACGCCCGCCATCGCCGCGCCCGAGTCGCCGCTCAGGACGAACGCCAGGAACACGCACACCATGATCATGGCCGCGGAGTTGATGACCCGGCTGGTCTCCGCGAGGCCGACGCGCACCGCGCGCGCGTTGTCCCGCGTGTGGACCCACTCCTCGTGCATTCGGCTCACCAGGAAGACCTGGTAGTCCATCGAGAGGCCGAACAGCAGGGACAGCATGATGA
Source organism: Streptomyces sp. NPDC001617 (assembly GCF_053596855.1). Taxonomy (NCBI): domain Bacteria; kingdom Bacillati; phylum Actinomycetota; class Actinomycetes; order Kitasatosporales; family Streptomycetaceae; genus Streptomyces; species Streptomyces sp. NPDC001617. The sequence continues at coordinate 65,291 of NZ_JBSFHA010000033.1, read as the reverse complement.
CCGGCAGGAAGGCGTTGATCGGGCCCTCCTTGCCGAGGCCCAGCAGGTCCAGGCCCCAGCCCCACTGGAAGACCGCGACCAGGACACCGAAGGAGGCCGCCGCGGCGATCAGATTCATGAGCGCCGCCGTCAGCGGGACGACCAGGGAACGGAAGGCGACGAGCAGGAGCAGGAAGCCGAGGCCGATGATCGTCGCTATGAAGAGGGGCAGGCGGTCGCCGGTGACCGACGCGAAGTCCTTGGAGACCGCTGTCACGCCGCCCACATGGGCCTCCGCCCCGGCCTTCGGGATCACCTTGTCGCGCAGCGTGTCGATCAGGTCGTCCGTCTGCTTCGACTGCGGTGACGTCGTCGGGACGACCTGGATCACCGTCACGCCCTGCGCGGGCGGCAGCGCGGCCACGCGCGCCACCCCGGGCGTCGCCTCGATGCCCTTGACCAGCGTGGCCGTGTCACCGCCCGCGCTGACCACCTGGAGCGGGCCGTTGAAGCCGGGGCCGAAGCCCTCGGCGAGGAGGTCGTACGCCTTCCTGGTGGTCGACGAGGCGTTGTCGTTGCCCTGGTCGGTGGCGCCGAGGCGGAGCGACAGCACCGGGATGGCGAGGACGGCCATGACGACCAGGGCGAGCGCGGCGATCCGGCGCGGGCGCTTCTGGACGTTCTCCGACCAGCGGGCCGCGAGGCCGCTGGTGTGCTCGTTCTCGGGACCGTTGGCGGCGAGGCGGCGGCGCTGACGGCGGCTGAGGACACGCGGGCCCAGGAAGCCGAGCAGGGCCGGGAGCAGGGTCGTGGCGGCCATGACGCTGAGCACCACCGTCAGGGACGTGCCGATGACCACGCCGTCCAGGAAGCGCAGTTGGGTGACCAGCATGCCGGCGAGGGCGATGCAGACCGTGCCGCCCGCGAACAGGACCGCCCGGCCCGAGGTGTTGAGGGCGGTGGCCGCCGACTCCTCCGGGTCCAGGCCGCGCAGGATGCCCTTGCGGTGCCGGGTCACGATGAAGAGCGCGTAGTCGATGCCGACGCCCAGGCCGATCAGGGAGGCGAGCAGCGGGGCGATGTCGGGGATGTCGGTGGTGTGGCTGAGCAACTGCGTGGAGAACAGGCCCATGCCGACACCGAAGATCGCGATGGCGATGGGGAGCAGCATCGCGAAGAACGAGCCGAAGGCCAGGAACAGCACGACGGCCGCCGCGACGATGCCGACCATCTCCGACAGGCCCTGCGGCGGCTCCTGGACGCGCTGGATGGCCTGGCCGCCCAACTCGATCTGCAGACCGCTCTTCTCGGCGCCCTGAGCGGTGTCCACGACGTTCTGGACGAGCTCCTTGGGCACCTCGTTGGCGCGCTTGGCGAAGGTCAGCTGGGCGTACGCGATCCTGCCGTCACGGCTGATCTGCGCCGCGCCCTGGGCCCCGGCGTAGGGGCTGGTGACCGCGCCGACGCCCTTCATCTTCGCGATCTTGTCGAGGGCGGGCTGGACGCGGTCCTGGACCTCCTGGTCCTTCACCGAGCCCTGGTCGACCTTCCAGACCACCGTGTCGGTGTCGCCCGAGGTGGTCGGGAAGGCCTTCTGCATCAGGTCGTACGCGCTCTTGGAGTCCGTGTCGGGGAGGGAGAAGACGTTCGCGTAGTTCGTCCCCGCCGTCGAGGCCGAGAAGCCCAGGCCGAACAGTGCCCCCACCCACAGCAACAGGACCACCAGCCGGTGCCGATAGCACCACCGTGCCAATGCCGCCACGATCAACGCTCCTTCGTCGGTAACCGGTCGTCGGTCGGTCCCCCAGGTCCTGGGCAACAGGATTGGGTGCTCCAGGCGCGCGTGGAGCGAACACGCCATGACTCTCAAGGAACTCCAAAGGCCGATCCGGCCCGACTGTCAGTGGCCCGCCCGATACTGGGGGCATGACGACGGCTCCAGGCACCGTGCTGGTGGTGGAGGACGAGCCGAGCATCGCGGACGTCCTCGCCATCGCCCTGCGCTACCACCGCTTCGAGGTGATGGTCGCGGGCACCGTCCGCGAGGCCCTCGCGCTCGCCGAGCGCACCCGGCCGGACGCGGCGCTGCTCGACGTCATGCTGCCGGACGGGGACGGCCGGGCGCTGGGGCGTGAACTGCGCACCAGACAGCCGGACCTGGCGCTGGTCTTCCTCACCGCGCGCGACTCGCCCGCCGAGATCGTCGGCGCCCTCGGCTTCGGCGACGACTACATCACCAAGCCGTTCAACATCGACGAGGTGATCGCCCGGATCACGGCGGTGCTGCGCCGGACCCGGCCGGCCGACGTGCTTGCGCAGCGGCCGCCGCTCCGGTACGGCGACCTGGAGCTGGACGACACGACGTACAGCGTCCACCGCGCGGGCCGCAGCGTCGAGCTCACCCCCACCGAGTACGCACTGCTGCGGTTCCTGGTGCGCAACGGCGGCCGGATCGTGCCCAAGGAGCAACTCCTGCGCCATGTCTGGCAGTACGAGCACACCCCGCCCGAGTCGACCGTCGTGGAGACCTACATCAGCTATCTGCGCCGCAAGCTGGACACCCTGGGGCCGCCGGTGATCACCACGCGGCGTGGCGTGGGATACGGGCTGGCATGAGGTGGGTCCGGTTGCTCCATTGCGAGCGCGGCATCCACTCGCTGCGCGCCAAGCTGACCTTCGCGAACGTGGTGCTGCTCGCGCTCGGCATCGTCGCGGCCACCGCGGTCAGCCTGATGGGCATGCGGTACTACCTGCTCGGCCAGGTCGACAGCCAGCTCACCAAGACCCGTGACTCGCTGGGCAGTACACAGCTCACCATGCGGCAGATCGACTCGTTGAGCGTGGTGAGCTTCGTCCGTGACCGGCTCGCCCCGGAGCACGTCGACGAGCATTCGGCGCCCGACTCCATCTACGCGGCCGTCGACAGCAAGGGCAGGACGGCCGGCCTGTTCGGCTTCAAGCCGACCGAGGCCCAGCGCAGCCTGGCGGACGCGGTCGGCGACCCGCGCCCCCTGGTGAAGGACGCCGACCCACACGACGTCACCGTGCACGGCGCCCAGTACCGGGTGACGGCGACCCGCCTGGCCGACGGCACCTACATCCTTCTCGCCACCTCCACCGAGGCCCTCCACCAGGGCATGCTCAAGGCCCTCAAGCTCGATCTCGCCATCGGCGGCCTGCTGCTCATGCTGCTGGCCTGTCTGACGATGATGAGCGTCAGCCGCCGGATGCGTCCGCTGGAGGACATGGTGGAGACCTCGTCGGCGATCGCCGAGGGCGATCTGACCCGGCGTGTGCCGTCCAGCCACCACCCCACCCAGGAGGTCGAGCAGCTGCGCCTCGCCCTCAACTCGATGCTTCACCAGGTGGAGTCGGCGTACCGCACGCGCGAGCGCACCGCGGCACAGCTGCGCCGCTTCGTCGGCGACGCCTCGCACGAGCTGCGCACCCCGCTGTCGGCGATACGCGGCTATCTCCAGCTCTACGACAAGGGAATGCTCAGCGATCCGGACGAGCGGAAGCGGGCCTGGGAGCGGGTGCTGGCGGAAACCGACCGCATGGGACGCCTGGTGGACGAGCTGCTCACGCTGGCCCGCCTCGACCAGCAGCCCGAACTGCGCTTCCGCAACGTCGACCTGAGCCGTCTGGTGCGGGACGCGGCCGAGGATCTGCGGGTGCAGCAGCCGGACCGGCCCATCAAGGTGGCCGCCGACGGCTCGCTGCTGGTGCACGCCGACGAGGCGGGCCTCAGACAGGTGCTGGGCAACCTGGTGGGCAACGTCCGCACGCACACACCCGTCGAGGTGCCGGTGCGGCTCGGTCTGGAGCGGGAGGACGGGGTCGTACGGCTGTGCGTCGCGGACGACGGGCCGGGGCTCGCCGAGGAGGACGCGGCGCGGGTCTTCGACCGGTTCTTCCGGGCGGGCGGGGGCGCGGGCAGCGGGCTGGGGCTGGCGATCGTGCAGGGGGTCGTCCAGGCGCACGGCGGTGAGGTGGCGGTGCGCACGGCGCCGGGCGAGGGACTGGCGGTGACGGTCACGCTGCCGGCGCGGACGGCGGCCGTGGCGTCGTAACCGCTCATCTTCTCCGCGGCGGCCGTGGCGTCGTAACCGGCCATGGCCTCTTCAGGCGTCGGCGAGGACGAGCGCCCACACGGTCTTGCCGTGGCGGCCCCTGCTCCACACGCCCCAGGCCGCCGCGATGTTCTCCACCAGGTGCAGTCCGCGGCCCGACTCGTCCGCCTCGCCGACGAGCCTCAGCCGGGGCTCGGGCCGGCCCTCGTCGGACACCTCGATGAGACAGGAGCCGTCGGCGAGCGCGGTCACGGCCACCTCGAACTCCCGCTCCAGGAGCGGGCCGTGGCGTACGACGTTGGTCGCCAGCTCGGACACCAGCAGGACGGCGTCGGCCAGCGCCCGGTCGTCCGGCCCGTGCCCCCAGTCGGCCAGATGGTCCCGGACCCTGCGCCGGGCGAGACCGACGGAAGCCGGATGCCGGGGCAGCCGGAAGGAGTTGCGTCTCAACACGTTTGCTCCTCACCCCACGCACACCTCCGTCACATGGTCCTGCGTTGGGTGAGTACCCGGCGTCACATCGGCGAATGTCAGCGCCGCGAGATCACGTCAGATCCAGTTGAGGCTCCACAGCCGGTACACGCCGGTGCCGTCGTCCAGATACTGGCCGCCGCCTACGTCCTCGCTGCTGAGGACGTACTCCTTGCCCTGCCAGAGCGGGATCACCGGCACGTCGCGGGCGATGTCCTGCTGCAGCGTCTGGAAGTCGGACGAGGCGTCACCCCGGTCGGCGAACTGCTGGCTGTCCAGGATCAGTTGGTCCACGATCTTGTTGCTGTAACCGGTGTTCATGGTCGCGTCGGTGCCGATGAGCTGGGAGCCGAAGGTGTCCGCGTCGGGGTAGTCGGCGACCCAGCCGACGGCGTACGCGTCGAGCTTGCCGGTCGCCCACTGCTTCTGGAAGTCGGTCCACTCGTAACCCTTGAGGGTCACCTTGAACAGACCGCCGGTCTCCAGCTGCTTCTTGAGGTCGGCGGCCTCCGCCGTCGCGGAGCCGCTGCTCTTGCCGTAGCCGTAGGTGAAGTGCACCGGCAGGCTCACGCCGGCCTCGGTCAGCAGGGTCCTCGCCTTCTTCACGTCCTGGTCGGGGTAGGCGTCGAAGAAGGAGGTGGTGTGGCCGGTGATGCCGGTCGGGATCAGCGAGTACAGCGGGTCGACGGTCCCCTTGTAGACGGTGGCGGCCAGCTGTTCGCGGTTGATCAGCCAGGCCATGGCCCGGCGGACCCGGACGTCGTACAGGGGCTTGCCCGTACGGGTGTTGAGGTAGAGGTTGCGGGTCTCGGAGCTGTCGGACTCGGAGACGCGCTGGTTCGGGTCGCTCGGCGAGAGCTTGGACAGCACCTCGGGCGGCATCTGCCGGCTCGCGACATCGAGGTCCTTCGCCGACCACGCCTTGTTCAGGGCGTTCGCGTCGGCGTAGTAGCGCAGCTCGACAGGGCGGCCGGTCTTCCCGACAGCGCCCTTGTAGTCCGAATTCGGGGTGAGAACCGCCTTCTTGCCCTTCGTGTACGACGACAGCTCGTACGGTCCGGTGCCGTCGGCGCCGAGGTCGGTGCGCAGGCCGTTCGCCGGGTACTTCTCCCGGTCGACGATCGAGCCGGCCCCGGTGGCCACCTTGAACGGGAAGGTGGCGTCGGGCGAGGAGAGGTGGAAGGTGACGGTCAGCCCGCTCGCGTCGACCGAGCGGAGTGTGCTCAGCAGGGAGGACGGGCCGACGTCCGACTTGATCTTCTTGACCCGGTCGAAGGAGTACTTGACGTCCTCGGCGGTCATCGCGCGGCCGCTGGGGAAGGTGAGGCCCTTGCGCAGCGTGCAGCGGTAGGTGGTCAGACGACTGTCGGTGAAATCGCACTTCTCGGCCGCGTCCGGCACGGGGGCGGTACCGCCCGCCTCGAAGGTCAGCAGGGACTGGAAGACGTTGCTGAACAACGCCCAGGAACCCGCGTCGTAGGCGCCGGCCGGGTCGAGCGACGTGACGGCGTCCGTCGTGCCGACCGTGATCGTCCTGCCGTTGTTGTCCTGCGACGGCAGCAACTGCCAGCCGCCGACTCCCACACCCGCCAGCACCAGCAGCGTCGCGAGAATCCGCATGCGAACCGAACGCATCGGTTGCCCTCCCCAGGCCCCACCCGGGCCCCAGCGCATATGCCACTCCCCTAGTGGCGCGGCTCACCTAATCACAGGTGTTTCACGTGGGGGAAGAGGGATCTGGCGAGTTTGGAAAGCCGTTACCGCAACGGATTTCAGCCATGTTTCACAGCACTTCCACAGAATGTGCCGTGGACCGTTTCCGCCGGGCCCGCGTCGCGCTCACGCGCGTGTGGAGGCCAGTTCGATCACCGTGATGTCCGACGGGGCGCCCACGCGCGTGGGCGGGCCCCAGGCGCCCGCGCCCCGGCTGACGTACAGCTGGGTGTCGCCGTAGCGGTCCAGACCCGCCAGGGTCGGGTTGGCGGCCGCCGCGACGAAGTTGCCGGGCCAGAGCTGTCCGCCGTGGGTGTGGCCGGAGAGCTGGAGGTCGACGTGGTGCCTGACGGCCTCGTGGATCTGGACGGGCTGGTGGGCGAGGAGCACGCACGCGCGTGCCGTGTCCCGGTCGCCGAGCGCCTTGCCGAAGTCGGGGCCCTGGCCCTCGCTCTCCCCCGCGATGTCGTTGACACCGGCCAGGTCGAAGTACGGCAGTTCGGTACGGGCGTTCTCCAGCGGAAGCAGCCCGAGCCGCCGTACCTCCTCGACCCACTGCTCGGCACCCGAGAAGTACTCGTGGTTGCCGGTGACGAAGTAGGAGGGCGCGTTGAGCTGCCGCAGCGGTGCCGCGGCCGGCCCCAGGTCCTTCACGCTGCCGTCCACCAGGTCGCCGACGACCGCGACGATGTCCGGCTGGGTGGAGTTGATCGTGTCGACGACCTTCTGCGCGAAGCCGCGCCCCAGGATCGGCCCCAGATGGATGTCACTGACGACCGCGATCCGGTAACCGTGCGCCGCCCGCGGCAGCTTGGCCAGCGACACGGTGACCCGCTTCACCCGCGGGCCGCGCAGTACGCCGTAGGTGCCGTAGCCGACGGTCCCGACAGCGGCGGCCGCGGCGGCCCCGGCGACGACACGGGAGACGAAGAGGCGGCGGGAGGGGTCGGGGGCGGGCGCGGACTCCGGGGCGTCCGAAGGCTCTGCGGCGAGCGCGGCTTCCGGGGCGGGTGCGGCCCCCGAAGCAGGCGCCGATACAGAGGCCGGCGATGGGGCGGGCGAAGCTCCGGACATCGTCGCGGGCTCGGCCTCGACCCCGACGGTCTCGGGTGGCACGGCGGTCCCGGCCGTTCTCGGCGCCACGTCTCCCGCCACCACCGAGTCCGCCCCCGTTGCGACCACTACCGCCACCGCGTCCACTCGGGGCACCGGTCCCGGCGGCACCGGCTCCTGGTTCCGTACCGCCCCTGCGGAGGCCGCTCGCCGCTCCGACGCCCGGCGCAGCAGAGGTCGTACGACCTCTCCCGCGACCACCGCCAGCAGCAGGTAGATCGACAGCGCCAGCCACAGGAAGCCCGGCCAGGCCAGCGTCTGCTGGAGCCAGAAGGGGGCTCCGGCGCGCTCCGTCACGATCGCGCCGATCGCCATGGCCCAGCCGCCCACGATCACCACCGCGCCGGCGCGGCGCGCGAGGCCCGGGCGGCGGGTCGTGTCGCGGAACAGGCGTCGCCACAGGTACCAGTTGGCCCCTACGAGAACGCCGAGCGCGAGCAGCGCGAAGACGATGACCACCGTGGCGGATACCCCCGCTGTCGTTTTTACTGCCGTTTGGCCGGTTATGAAGTGCGGCGCAATGCGCGCAGTCCGCGCAACCCGATGCCCCCGATGACCGTCCCCAATACGAAGGAAACGACGGCCAGGGTCAGGTGCACCCAGAAGTAGGCCGTCGGGTGACCGTCATCGAACGCGAGCCCGCTGCTGTCCTTGACAAGGTTTTTGACGAAAGTGACCCAGATGACCCAGCTCCACACCCCGAAGGCGAGCAGGAACCAGGAGACGGGGCGGCTGAGCTTCATACGTCCAGTATCGCCGCCGTCCCTCCGGCTCCGTCCCCGGGGTGGGGTGGTCGGCGGGACTTCACGGCGTGTGGCATGTACGTTTCCGTCCGTGCCCGCGCCCAAGAAGACCGCCAGGCGATCCCTGCTGGTCACCTCCGCCGTCCTGTCGTCGCTCGCGCTGACCGCGCCCGTCGCCCTCGCGACCCCCACTCCGTCCACGAGTCCGTCGGCCACTCCCCCGGCGAACATGTCCGGCGTCGGCGGCACGCGGCTCGGGCAGGCCGGGACACAGGTCGACCTGGGCAGCGGTGCCCCGGTGCTCCCCAAGGACATCACCGCACGCTCCTGGATCGTCGCGGACGCCGAGTCCGGCGAGGTGCTCGCCGCGCACAACGCGCACTGGCGGCTGCCCCCGGCGTCCACGATGAAGATGCTGTTCGCGGACACCGTGCTGCCGAAGTTCCCGCGGACCGAGAAGCACAAGGTGGTGCCCAGCGATCTCGCCGGCATGGGTGCGGGCTCCAGCATGGTCGGGATAAAGGAGGGCGAGACCTACACGGTCCACGACCTGTGGCTCGGCGTCTTCCTGCGCTCCGGCAACGACGCGGTGCACGTGCTGTCGGCGATGAACGACGGCGTCGACAACACCGTCAAGGAGATGAACGAGCACGCCGAGGAGCTCCAGGCCCTCGACACGCACGTGGTCACCCCCGACGGCTACGACGCCCCCCATCAGGTCTCCTCCGCGTACGACCTGACCCTGTTCGCCCGCTCCGGGCTGCAGAAGAAGGACTTCCGCGAGTACTGCTCGACGGTCCGCGCCGAGTTCCCGGGCGAGACGAAGAAGAAGAAGAAGGGCAAGACGACCCGCGATTCCTTCGAGATCCAGAACACCAACCGGCTGCTGGCCGGCGACTCCGACGTCTCCGTCTACCGGGGCATCGCGGGCGTCAAGAACGGCAACACCACGAACGCGGGCGCGACCTTCACGGGGGTCGCCGAGCAGGGCGGCCGGGTGCTGCTGGTGACCGTCATGCACCCGGAGAAGGACGAGCACAACGAGGTCTACAAGGAGACCGCGAAGCTCTTCGACTGGGGTTTCAAGGCGGCCGGGAAGGCGCGGGCGGTGGGTGAGCTGGTGCCGCCCAAGAACGCCGCCCAGGCGAGCGCCCAGCCGGGTGCCAACCCGTCGGGCCAGGCGGGCGGGGCCGGCGACACGTCCGCCACGCCGCTCGCGAGCGACACGACCGAGGATCGCTCCGGCGGCATGGGGGTCGCTCTCGCGATCACGGGCGGGGTGCTGGTGCTGCTCGCGGCCGCCGCGTTCCTGGTCAACCGCCGCTGGCCGCTGCCTGATCTGGTACGTCGCCGCCCTCGTCCCTGACCTTGCGGACGACTCCCTCCCGCTCCTCGCGCTCCTCCTCGCGTTCCTCCTGCTCCTCGCTCTGCGTCGCCGTCCACGCGGCGCAGAACAGGACCAGCTTCGAGGTGAAGTTGATCCACAGCAGCAGGGCCACGGGGACACCGAAGGCGCCGTACATGCTCTTCGCGGCCACGCCCTGCATATAGCCGCTGAGCAGCGCCTTCAGCAGCTCGAAGCCGACCGCGCCGGTCAGCGCGGCGACGACCAGGCGGCGGCGCTGCGGTTCGACGCCGGGCAGCAGGGTGAGGACGTACAGGAGCAGCAGGAAGTCGGCGAACACGGCGACGGCGAACGCGACGACGTAGAGCAGGATGCCGCCCCAGCCGCCCTTCTCGATGCCGATCTGCTGGGTGATCCAGCCGACCATCGCGGAGGCCACGGTGGAGGCGGCGAGGGTGACGAGGACGGCGCCGCCGAGGCCGACCAGGATGCCGAGGTCCTTGGCCTTGCGCAGGAGGAAGTTCTCCTCCGCGTCGGGCAGCTCCCACACCGCTCTGAGGCACTCGCGCGTCGAGCCGGCCCAGCCGATGCCGGTGAACAGCAGCGCGGCGCCGGCGATGAGGCCGATGGTGCCGGCGTTCTGGACCAGACTGTCGATGTTCAGCTGGTCGGAGATGCCGGGCACCTGCTCGGCGATCTTGTCCTGCAGGTGCGTCTGCTGCTGCTTGCTGAGCGTCGCCGCGGCGATCGCGGCGGCCACGGTGAGCAGCGGAAACAGCGCGACGAAACTCGTGAACGTCATCGCGGCCGCCAGCCGGGCCCACTTCACGCGGTCCAGACGCTCGAACGACCGCCACGCGTGCGTGGCCATCAGCCGGGCCACCAGCGGCCCGACGACGGGGAGCTTCTTCAGCCAGTCCATGATCCGACCTTGCCCTCGGTGCGGAAGACCCATGTGCGAGTACCCCAAAAGCGCAGCACAGTGGCGAGCGCCATGCCGATTCCCGCGCCGGATGCGGTGTCCGCATGTGGGGAGGTGGGACCCGAGGCCGGCGGGGAAGGGGTACCGCGCAGAAGACGGCGGAAGGGCGCAGGCCCTTCACACGCGCGTGCCGGCGGGGCCGCGCAGGCAGGTGAGGAGGGCCAGGTCGGCGGTGCAGGCGAGGAGGGCGAGGGTGGCGAAGCCGATGGCCTCATGCCGATCGCCTACCAATTCGCGACCGCCAGCCCGTACATCGCGAGCCAGACCAGGCCGATGACGGCGAGGGCACGGTCGCGCAGGACGACGTCCTCGGGTTCGCCCGCGGTGCCCCGGTCGGCGAAGACGGCGTACCTCAGGATGCCGAGGATGAAGGCGATCATGGACAGCTGGCGCCAGGGCAGCACGCTCGTGTGCGGCACACCGCCTTCCTCCAGCGCCCACAGGCAGTAGCCGAGCACGGCGACGCCGGCCGCCAGTTGCCATACGAAGCGCAGGTAGCCGGTGGTGTACTCGGTGAGCAACACGCGCGTGGCGCCGCCCGGTTCTCCGGCCATCTGCACGGCTTCGGAGTAGCGCTTGGCCGACACCATGAACAGCGCCCCGAAACCGGTCGTGATCAGGAACCAGCGCGACAGCGGGATGCCGAGCGCGAGCCCGCCGACCGTCGCCCGCATCAGGAACCCGGTCGTGACGACCACGAGGTCCACGACCAGCACGTGCTTGAGGCTGACGCAGTACGCCAGTTGCATGCCGAGGTACGTGGTCAGCAGCGCGGCGACGACCGGCGAGACCAGCCAGGCCGCGAGAGACGGCGCGAGCACACCGAGGACGCCCCCGACGGCGTACGCGACCGGCACCGGGACCTGGCCCGCGGCGACCGGGCGGCGCCGCTTGGTGGGGTGGGCGCGGTCGGCCTCGGCGTCCCGGGCGTCGTTGATCAGGTAGACGGCGGCGGCGCAGGCGGTGAACAGGCCGAAGACGACGGCGAGTCGGAGGGCCGCGTGCCGGGTGAAGAGCTCACCGGCCGCCGCGGGGGCGGCGACGACCAGCAGGTTCTTGATCCACTGCTTGGGGCGTGCGGTTCTGAGCAGGCCGACGAGGAGGGCGCCGGGGGCGCGCTGAGGGGGTGGTGGTGCGGTGGTCCGGTGGGGCGTGCGCTGCCCGAGAAGCGCCGTGTCCTGCCTGCGCACGCCGCCCGAGAGAGGCGCTGCCTCAGTCATGCGCGCCCCCTCTCATCCAGCGCGACCCCATACGGGCCGTGAGCGCCCCCAGGGCCGCGCCCGCCGCCACGTCCGACGGATAGTGCACGCCGACGACCAGGCGCGAGAGGCACATCGCGGCGGCGAGGGGCGGGATCGCGTACGCGCCGAGCGCGCCGTAGGCGACGGCGGCAGCCGCGGCGGAGGTCGCGTGGGAGCTGGGGAAGGAGTGGCGGCCGACGGTGCGCACGAGGGGTTCGGCGTGCGCCGGGCGCGGGCGCCGCACCACCCTTTTCACGACCATGCTGGCAGCGTGCGCGCCTGCGGTGAGCGCCGTTGCGCGCAACCAGGCGCCGCGTCGCGCGCCGTTCACGGCGGCCCCGCCGAGGCCCGCCGCGAGCCACAGCACACCGTGCTCACCGGCCCGCGAGAGGGCGCGCGCGGCACCGGCGACGCGCGGGTCGGTGCCGTATGTGCGAAAAGCAGAAAGGATTCGGTGGTCCAGGTGGTCCATGTGGACTCACTGTTCACGCCAACACCGATGGAACTAAGACAATATTGAGCGACATCCCATTAATCACCCATTTCGGGGAGGGAGGTCATGTTTCAAAAACAATCGCTCACATAAGGGCGATACGGTCGCCGACATGCCTCCCAGCGCCGCCCCCGTCACCACCACCATCACCGGATGGGGCCGCACCGCGCCCACGGCGGCCCGTCTCGTACGTCCCCGGACGTACGAGGAGGCATCGGCCGCCGTCCGGGGTTGCGGGGACCGTGGAGGCATCCCCAGGGGCCTGGGGCGGGCGTACGGGGACGCGGCGCAGAACGCCGGTGGGTTCGTGCTCGACATGACCGGCCTCGACCGGATCCACGCGATCGACGCCGACGGCGGCACCGTCCTGTGCGACGCGGGCGTCTCCCTGCACCGACTGATGGAAGTGCTGCTGCCCCTCGGCTGGTTCGTGCCGGTGACACCCGGCACACGCCAGGTGACCGTCGGCGGTGCGATCGGCGCGGACATCCACGGCAAGAACCACCACGTCTCCGGCTCCTTCTCCCGGCATGTCCTCTCCCTCGAACTCCTCACCGCCGACGGCGAGATCCGCACGGTGGGCCGCGGCACGCCCCTGTTCGACGCGACCGCCGGCGGCATGGGCCTGACCGGCGTGATCCTCACCGCCACCGTCCGGCTGCTGCCGGTCGAGACCTCCCTGATGTCGGTCGACACGGAGCGCGCGACGGACCTCGACGACCTGATGGCCCGTCTGACCGCCACCGACCACCGCCACCGCTACTCGGTCGCCTGGATCGACCTGCTGGCGCGCGGCGCGGCGACGGGGCGTGCGGTGCTGACCCGTGGCGACCACGCGCCCCTGGACGCGCTGCCGGCACGCGCGCGCAGAAGGCCGTTGGACTTCCGGACCCCGCAGTTGCCACCCGCGCCCGCGTTCCTTCCGGAAGGCCTGCTCAGTCGTGCGTCCGTGGGTCTCTTCAACGAGCTCTGGTACCGGAAGGCACCGCACGCGCGTGCCGGCGAACTGCAGAAGATCTCCGCCTTCTTCCACCCCCTGGACGGCGTCCCACACTGGAACCGCGTCTACGGCCGGGGCGGCTTCGTGCAGTACCAGTTCGTCGTCGGGTACGGCCGGGAGGACGCCCTGCGGCGGATCGTGCGGCGCATCTCCGAGCACCGCTGCCCGTCCTTCCTGGCCGTCCTCAAGCGCTTCGGGGAGGCCGACCCGGGCTGGCTCTCCTTCCCGCTGCCCGGCTGGACGCTCGCCCTGGACATCCCCGCCTCGCTGCCCGGCCTCGGGGCCTTCCTGGACCAGCTCGACGAGGAGGTCGCCGCGGTCGGCGGACGCGTCTACCTCGCCAAGGACGCCCGGCTGCGCCCCGAACTCCTCGCCGCGATGTACCCGCGCCTCGACGACTTCCGCGCCCTGCGCGCGGAGACCGACCCGTGCGGGGTGTTCGTGTCGGACCTGTCCCGCCGTCTCGCCCTCTAGGAGTTGCTGTAGTGAAGGACGCTTTCGGTCTCCCCCAGTCCCTGCTCGTCCTCGGTGGTACGTCCGAGATCGCGCTCGCCACCGCGCGCCGTCTGATCGCGCGCCGCACGCGCGTGGTGTGGCTCGCCGGACGCCCTTCGCCCGCCCTGGAGACGGCTGCCGAGCAACTGCGTTCGGTCGGCGCCGACGTGCACACCCTCGCCTTCGACGCGCTCGACCCCGACTCCCACGAGGCGGTGCTCGGCAAGGTCTTCGCGGAGGGCGACATCGACCTGGTGCTGCTCGCCTTCGGGGTCCTCGGCGACCAGGCGCACGACGAGCGCGACCCGGCCGCCGCGGTGCGGGTCGCGCAGACCAACTACACCGGCGCGGTGTCGGCGGCTCTGGTGAGCGCACGCGCGCTGCAGGCGCAGGGGCACGGTTCGCTGGTGGTGCTGTCCTCCGTCGCCGGTGAAAGGGCCCGCCGCGCCAACTTCATCTACGGCTCCAGCAAGGCGGGCCTGGACGCGTTCGCGCAGGGCCTGGGCGACGCGCTGCACGGCACGGGCGCGCATGTCATGGTCGTACGCCCCGGGTTCGTGCGGACGAAGATGACCGCCGGGCTTCCCGAGGCACCGCTCGCGACGACCCCGGAGGCGGTCGCGACGGCGATCGAACTCGGCCTCAGGCGGCGCTCGGAGACGGTGTGGGTGCCGGGCACGCTGCGCGTGGTGATGTCGGCGCTGCGACACGTCCCGCGCGCGGTGTTCCGACGGCTGCCGATCTAGACGGTATGTAGGTGCCGGTCGTGGGCCCGGGCCTAGGGGTCGGCTCGGCGTCGCGGGCCGCCCCTACCGGCTGGTGATCGTTCCCCGCTCGACGTGACCGAGCTGCGGCGGCACCACGGTGCCTCCGAAGGTGAACTCCCGCAGCTTGCGCCAGACGCCGTCCGCGCCCTGCTCGTACAGGGCGAATCCGGTGCACGGCCAGTCGGCCTCGTAGTCGGCGAGCTCCTCGAAGGCGCGGTCCATCGACTCCTCGTCGATGCCGTGCGCGACGGTGACATGGGGGTGGTACGGGAACGCCAGTTCGCGGGGCACGGGGCCGGAGGCGTCGCGGACCTGCTTCTGCAACCAGGTGCAGGCCTCGGCGCCCTCGGCGATCCTGACGTACACGACGGGCGACAGGGGCCGGAAGGTGCCGGTGCCCGCGAGCCGCATCGGGAACGGCCGGCCGGCCGCGGCGACCTCGGTCAGATGCGCCTCGACTGCCGGCAGGTCGGCGCTGTCGACCTCGGTCGGCGGCAGCAGCGTGACGTGCGTGGGGATGCCGTGAGCCGCGGCGTCGCCGAAGCCCGCGCGCAGCTGCTGGAGCTGGCTGCCGTGTGGCTCCGGGACCGCGATCGACACGCCGATCGTTACGGTCCCCACGTCGTCTCCTGTCGT
Organism: Streptomyces sp. NPDC001617; assembly: GCF_053596855.1. Lineage (NCBI taxonomy): Bacteria > Bacillati > Actinomycetota > Actinomycetes > Kitasatosporales > Streptomycetaceae > Streptomyces > Streptomyces sp. NPDC001617. Next base: position 50,240 of record NZ_JBSFHA010000033.1, on the reverse strand, counting down.
CGTGACGGGTTGTCTGTCAGCCGTCGGCTATCGACTGTACGGCCACGGCTGTGTTGCGGGCAGGCGCAACCGTAGTGATGTGCAGCGCTCTGCCGGTGGTACGTCTTCGGTGGTGTACGTCAGTGCTTGGCGGGCAGGAAGCCGACCTTGTCGTACGCCTGGGAGAGGGTCTCGGCGGCGACGGCGCGCGCCTTCTCCGCACCCTTGGCCAGGATCGAGTCCAGCGTCTCCGAGTCGTCCAGGTACTGCTGGGTGCGCTCCCTGAAGGGCGTCACGAACTCGACCATGACCTCGGCGAGGTCCGTCTTGAGGGCGCCGTACATCTTGCCCTCGTACTCCTGCTCCAGCTCGGCGACCGACTTGCCGGTGAGGGTCGAGTAGATGGTGAGCAGGTTGCTGACGCCCGGCTTGTTCTCGGCGTCGTAGCGGATGACGGTGTCGGTGTCGGTGACCGCGCTCTTGACCTTCTTCGCGGTGGCCCTGGGATCGTCGAGGAGGTTGATGAGGCCCTTCGGCGTGGATGCCGACTTGCTCATCTTGATCGACGGGTCCTGCAGGTCGTAGATCTTCGCCGTCTCCTTGAGGATGTACGGCTTCGGGATCGTGAAGGTGTCGCCGTAACGGCCGTTGAAGCGCGTGGCGAGGTCGCGGGTCAGCTCGACGTGCTGACGCTGGTCCTCGCCGACCGGGACCTCGTGGGCCTGGTACAGCAGGATGTCGGCGACCTGGAGGATCGGGTACGTGAACAGGCCGACGGACGCGCGGTCGGCGCCCTGCTTGGCGGACTTGTCCTTGAACTGGGTCATACGGCTCGCCTCGCCGAAGCCGGTGAGGCAGTTCATGACCCAGGCGAGCTGGGCGTGCTCGGGGACGTGGCTCTGGACGAACAGCGTGCAGCGCTCGGGGTCGAGGCCGGCCGCGAGGAGCTGGGCGGCGGCGAGCCGGGTGTTGGCCCGCAGCTCGGCCGGGTCCTGCGGGATCGTGATCGCGTGCAGGTCGACGACCATGTAGAACGCGTCGTGGCTCTCCTGCAGGGCCACCCACTGGCGGACGGCGCCGAGGTAGTTGCCGAGGTGGAACGAGCCTGCGGTGGGCTGGATTCCGGAGAGCACGCGGGGTCGATCAGAGGCCATGTTCACCATTCTCTCAGGTGTCGGGGCCCGATCCGGAACCGGTCGGAAACAGATGGGAACCGATCCGTCTTCCGCGGTGTAACAAGAGTGTGAGAACGCGGGAGGGGGGCCGCATCGTCGATGAGGCCGCGGTGATCGCTCGCGTGCGCGCCGGAGATCCGGAGGCGTACGCGGAGCTGGTGCGGGCCCATACGGGCATCGCGCTCAGGGCGGCCGCGGCGCTCGGGGCGGGTGCGGACGCGGAGGACGTGGTGCAGCAGGCCTTCGTGAAGGCTTACTGCGCGCTGGGCAGGTTCCGGGACGGCGCGGCCTTCAAGCCGTGGCTGCTGTCGATCGTCGCCAATGAGACGAGGAACACAGTGCGGACGGCGGCGCGGCAGCGCACGCTCGCCGGCCGGGAGGCGGCGTTCGCGGAGGCGGAGCCGCTGATACCGGAATCGGCGGACCCGGCGGTGGCGACGCTGGAGACGGAGCGCCGGGCGGCGCTGCTGTCCGCCCTGGAGAAGCTGAGCGAGGAGCACCGCCTGGTCGTCACGTACCGCTTTCTGCTGGAGATGGACGAGTCGGAGACGGCCCAGGCCCTGGGCTGGCCGCGTGGCACGGTCAAGTCCCGACTGAATCGCGCGCTGCGCAAGATGGGCCGGCTGCTGCCGGATTTCGAGCCTCGGGAAGGGGGTGATGGGGGTGAGTGAGGGACGGGACGCGCACGGCGGTGAGGGCGGCCGACGTCCGGGCGGCACCGGTGGCCGGGGGCCGCGCGGGCGTGGCGGTGACCGGGGTCCCGGGGCGGGCCCGGGGTCGGGTCCGCAGGGGCGTGCCCGTGGGCGGACGCAGGAAGGCGGCGCTTCCCGGCTTCCCGAGGAGCTGCGCGCACTCGGCCGGTCGCTGGACGCACCCGCGGTCGACGGCGCCGGCGAATCCCTCGGCTCCGAGACCATGGTCGAGCGGGTGCTGGGACAGATACTCGCCGAGCACCTCGCGGTGCCGGTGACCGAGCCCCGGGGCCCGCGTGAGCGGCTGTACGCGGCGCGGCGCTGGGCGCGGTTGCGATGGCGTTCGCTGACCGTGACGCTGTGCGGGCTGATGACGGTGCTCGCGCTCACGCCTCCGGTGCGGGCGGCGGTCCTGGACTGGTTCGACTTCGGCGGGGTCGAGGTGCGGTACGACCCGTCGGCGGTGCCCTCGCCCGGCGCCGTGGTGCCCGGCTGCGGCAGGTCGGTGTCGCTCGGCCAGGCCGGGCACCGGGCCGGGTTCGAGCCGCTGGTGCCGGACGGGCTCGGCGTCCCGGACACGGTGGCGGTGACGGACGAGCCGCGCGGCCGGTTCCTGGTCAGCCTGTGCTGGCGCGAGAGCGGGCAGACGGTCCGGCTGGACGAGTTCCCTGAGCGGCTCGACCCCGCGTTCGCCAAGACCCTGCGCGAACAGCCGGAGTGGATCGCGCTGGGTGGGGGTCCGTCGGCCGACGGTGTGCAGGACTATGCGCTGTGGTTCCCGCGTCCGCATCTGCTGGGTTTCTGGCTGGTCGACGCGGACGGGAACCGCTTCACGCGGAAGGAGCGGACCGCCGGGCCGACGCTGCTGTGGACCCACCGGACCGGTCAGAAGGACGTGACGCTGCGGCTGGAGGGGATCACGTCGAAGGACAGGGCCGTGGGGATCGCGAACTCGCTCGAGAAGCCGTCCGGGAAGTCCTCGACATAGTCCGCTGAGGGTGGGAACCCCGGCGGCTCGGGCGGTGTACCAGAAGTGACACGCGGCTCGCGGGAGGGCCGCACGGGACCGACCGGTGGGGGACGCGATGCGTGGTGGAAGGGGCAGGGCTCGTGAACTGCGCGCACTGTCGGGGGCGTTGACGGCGACGCTCGGGCTGATGGTGTGGGGCGCGTCGTCGGCTTCGGCCGGCGGGGATGGGGCAGCGGCGGCGGTGCAGGCCCAGCGCCGGGATGTCCCGGACGTGGCGATGATCGTCGCCGGTGGCACGGGGCGGACCGAAGTGTTGCGGTCCGGCCAGCCGACCTTCGCCCATCTGCGGCAGCTGCTGCAGCCCATGTACACGGGGACGGAGCGGGTGCCGGAGGCCTGGACCGAGGGTCGCCGTCCGCCCGTGGACCTCACCGTGATCTGGGGGCTGACGGGAGTCGGAGGCTGGCCGCGGACGAACCGGGCGCCAGGTGGTGACGTGGCCGCCGAGCGGCAGGACCAACTGTTCGTGGCGGTCGACGGCACGCCCTGGATACGGAGCGATCCCGCACCGGACGTCCAGGACGACGACATCCGCTGGCATCGGGCACCGCGCTCGGTGTTCGTGCAGCTGGAGAAGGAGAAGGTGCTGAGCGGGCTGGGCGAGACCACCGCACAGAAGGTCACCGTCGGCGAGGCCGGCCATGACCGGGGCAGTGTCTGGTGGGCGCTTCCCGGGCTGGCGGTGGGGCTCGCGGCCGGGGCCGGGGGCACCTTCCTGATACGCCGCGCGGCGGCCCGGCAAGGTGCCGGACCGCCGCGGGAGGAGCCACGCCAGGAACTCATCGACCTCTGAGCCAGAAGCTCACGGGTCCTCTCGAAGTCGCCGGTCTTCGCAAGGCATCGATCTTCAGGAGTCACCGGTCTTTGACAACTCAACAGTGGCCGTTTGTCTTGCGCGTCGGCGTCAGCCGAGGTCGATCTCCGGGTACAGCGGGAAGCCGGCCACCAGGTCGGTCGCGCGGCGGGAGATCTCGTCCGCGATCTTCGGGTCGAGGATGTGCTGGGCCTTGGAGGGGGCGCCCGACTTGGTGGTGCCCGGCTCGGCGGTGGTCAGGACGCGGTCGATCAGGCCCGCCACCTCGTCCATCTCCGCCGTGCCCAGACCGCGCGTGGTCAGGGCGGGGGTGCCGATGCGGATGCCGGAGGTGTACCAGGCGCCGTTCGGGTCGGCGGGGATGGCGTTGCGGTTGGTGACGATGCCGGACTCGAGGAGCGCGGCCTCGGCCTGGCGGCCGGTGAGGCCGTAGGAGGAGGCGACGTCGATCAGGTTGAGGTGGTTGTCCGTGCCGCCGGTGACCAGGGTCGCGCCCCGGCGCATCAGGCCCTCCGCCAGCGCCCGGGAGTTGTCCACGATGCGCTGGGCGTAGTCCTGGAAGGAGGGCTGACGTGCCTCGGCCAGGGCGACGGCCTTGGCGGCCATGACGTGCGGGAGCGGACCGCCGAGGACCATCGGGCAGCCGCGGTCGACCTGATCCTTGAGGGAGTCGTCGCACAGGACCATGCCGCCGCGCGGGCCGCGCAGCGACTTGTGGGTGGTGGTGGTGACGATCTGGGCGTGCGGCACCGGGTCGAAGTCGCCGGTCAGTACCTTGCCCGCGACCAGGCCGGCGAAGTGCGCCATGTCCACCATCAGGGTCGCCCCGACCTCGTCGGCGATCTCGCGCATGATGCGGAAGTTCACGAGGCGGGGGTAGGCGGAGTAGCCGGCGACGATGATCAGCGGCTTGAACTCGCGGGCGGAGACACGCAGCGCCTCGTAGTCGATCAGACCGGTCGCCGGGTCGGTGCCGTAGGAGCGCTGGTCGAACATCTTGCCGGAGATGTTCGGGCGGAAGCCGTGGGTGAGGTGGCCGCCGGCGTCCAGGGACATGCCGAGCATGCGCTGGTTGCCGAAGGCCTGACGGAGCTCGGCCCAGTCGGCGTCGGTGAGGTCGTTGACCTGGCGGACGCCGGCCTTCTCCAGGAAGGGCACCTCGACGCGGTCGGCGAGGACGGACCAGAACGCGACGAGGTTGGCGTCGATGCCGGAGTGCGGCTGGACGTAGGCGTGGCGGGCGCCGAAGAGTTCCTTGGCGTGCTCGGCGGCGAGGGACTCGACGGTGTCGACGTTGCGACAGCCGGCGTAGAAGCGGCGGCCGATGGTGCCCTCGGCGTACTTGTCGCTGAACCAGTTGCCCATCGCGAGGAGGGTGGCCGGCGAGGCGTAGTTCTCCGAGGCGATCAGCTTGAGCATCTCGCGCTGGTCGGCGACCTCCTGGCCGATGGCGTCGGCCACGCGCGGTTCGACGGCGCGGATCACATCGAGGGCGGCGCGGAAGGCGGTGGACTCGGTGGAGAGGGACTCGGCTGACATGAGGGACCTCCGGACGTTGGCGTTCAGCGTTCACGGTACGGCCCAGGCGCACGGCACTGTCCTGCTCGGGCCGCTCCCCGATGGTCGGTCCCATCCCAGCGCGCCAGTCACGGCCCGCCGGTCAGCCTACCGGGCATGCCCGACGGCGCAGGTCCTCCGTCCACCATGCGAGCGACGATAGGAACAGGGGGATCCTCACCCCGGGAGGCGCCGTGACCGCTACGGAGAACCTGATCGCCGCCGCCGACGTGCACAGTGCGCACACCTATCACCCGCTGCCCGTGGTCGTCGCCACCGCCGACGGGGCCTGGATGACGGACGTGGAGGGGAGGCGGTATCTGGACCTGCTGGCCGGTTACTCGGCGCTCAACTTCGGCCACCGCAACCGACGGCTGGTGGCGGCGGCGAAGGCGCAGCTGGAGCGGGTGACGCTGACGTCGCGGGCGTTTCACCACGACCGGTTCGCGGCGTTCTGCTCCGAGCTCGCCGAGCTGTGCGGGATGGAGATGGTGCTGCCGATGAACACGGGAGCGGAGGCGGTGGAGACCGCGGTGAAGACGGTCCGGAAGTGGGGGTACAAGGTCAAGGGCGTGCCCGCGGAGATGGCGAAGATCGTGGTCGCCGGGAACAACTTCCACGGCCGTACGACGACACTGATCAGCTTCTCCACGGACTCGGAGGCGCGCGCGGACTTCGGGCCGTACACGCCGGGCTTCGAGATCGTGCCGTACGGGGATCTGACGGCGATGCGTTCGGCGGTCACGGAGAACACGGTGGCCGTGCTGCTGGAGCCGATCCAGGGCGAGGCGGGGGTGCTGGTGCCGCCGGCCGGTTATCTGCCGGCGGTGCGGGAGCTGACGCGGGAGCGGGACGTGCTGTTCGTCGTGGACGAGATCCAGTCGGGGCTGGGGCGGACAGGAAGGACCTTCGCGTGCGAGCACGAGGGCGTGGTGCCCGATGTGTATGTGCTCGGCAAGGCGCTGGGCGGCGGGATCGTGCCGGTGTCGGCGGTGGTGTCGAGTGCCGCGGTGCTCGGGGTGTTCCGGCCCGGGGAGCACGGGTCGACGTTCGGCGGGAATCCTTTGGCCTGCGCGGTGGCACTGGAGGTGATCGCGATGTTGCGGACGGGCGAGTTCCAGGCGCGGGCGGCGGAGCTGGGGGCACATCTGCACCGGGAGTTGGGGGCGTTGGCCGGGACGGGGCGAGTGACGGCGGTGCGGGGGCGCGGGCTGTGGGCGGGCGTCGACATCCATCCGCGGCACGGCACGGGACGGGCGGTGTCCGAGAAGCTGATGGACCGCGGGGTGCTGGTGAAGGACACGCACGGCCCGACGATCCGCATCGCGCCGCCCCTCGTCGTCGAGAAGGAGGATCTGGACTGGGGGCTGGTCCAACTGCGGGGTGTGCTGGGCGTTTAGCCTCCGTGCGTCACAGGACCATTCCCCGAGTACGACCGTGCCCGAGCGAAGTTGGCGGCGTGCGTCCGCCCTGTTCGTGTCTCCCCGTTTGGTGTGGCTGTCCCGCGTTGTCCGGGCGACAGCCTAAAGAGAGGTAAGAGCGCAGCTCGCGGCCCCCCTCCGGTCGGGCCTCTCCCCTACAGTCACTTTGTGATCTTTGGGATGGTGTGCGCTCTCGGTGCGGCGGTCTGCTTCGGTACGGCGACCGTGTTGCAGGCGGTTGCCGCGCGGGCGGCGACCGCGGGGGGCGGCGGGGAGGCGGCGCTGCTGCTGCGGGCGCTGCGGCAGTGGCGGTACATGGCCGGGCTCGCCTTGGACGGGCTGGGCTTCGTGTTGCAGATCGTGGCCCTGCGGTCGATTCCCATCTACGCGGTGGCGGCGGCTCTCGCCTCCAGTCTGGCGGTGACGGGGGTGGTCGCGGCACGGCTGCTGCATGCGCGGCTGAGCGGGGTGGAGTGGGGTGCGGTGGGGGTCGTGTGCGCCGGGCTCGCGATGCTGGGGCTGGCGTCCGGGGCCGAGGGTGACCGTGCCGGGTCGGCGGCGTTGAAGTGGGCGATGCTCGCGGTGGCCGTCGCGGTGCTGTTGCTCGGGCTGGTCGGCGGGCGGTGGTCCGGGCGGGGGCGGGCGCTGGCGCTCGGGCTGGGGGCCGGATGCGGGTTCGGGGTGGTGGAGGTGTCGGTACGGCTGATCGACTCGCTCGCACCGTCGCATCTGCTCACCAATCCGGCGACGTATGCCCTGCTCCTCGGTGGAGGTGCCGCCTTCCTGCTGCTGACGTCGGCACTGCAGCGCGGCTCGGTCACCACGGCGACCGCGGGCATGGTGATCGGCGAGACGATCGGGCCGGCGGCGGTGGGGGTGGTGTGGCTCGGGGACCGCACACGGGAGGGCCTGACCTGGCTGGCGGTGCTGGGGTTCGCGGTGGCGGTGGCGGGGGCGTTGGCGCTGGCACGGTTCGGGGAGGCGCCGGCGGAGGAGGCATGACGGCCGGGCGCCCCGAGCCGTCGGTCTCCTCACCCCTCCGCTCCGAACCCCCCAGCCGCTACCCCATCGCCTCCGTGATCCCGTCCCACAGCCGCGACCTGGCCTCCAGGGCGAGCGTCGCCGTCTCGACGGCCTGTTCCCAGCGGGCATCGTCCGTGCCGCAGAGGTCGGCCACCATCTGGAGGGCCATGGGGGTGTGCTCCTCGCCGTCGACCTCGATGTGGCGGGCGAGGTAGTCGCGGAAGAGGGGAAAGCGTTCGGTGCCCTCCTTGTTGATGACCTGGTCGAACATGTCGGGGATCAGGTCCTCGCGGGAGAAGGCGAAGGCGGCGGCCCGACAGTGCAGGGGCCGGTCCTCGATGATGGCGAAGGTCGTGCGGACGAACTCGGAGGCGGGGAGCGGGACTTGGGCGCCTCGCAGGGCCGCCGGGACGCCGTGGCCCTCGGTGAGGAGGGCGAGGAACGTGTCGAGGCGGGTCGTGTCGGCGCCGGCCTCGGCCATGGCGGCGCGGTAGAGCTCGAAGTGGCTGGTGAAGCCGCCGTTCAGTTCGTCGCTCTCCTCGACCAGGACGATGTCGTTGATGAGACGCCGGCTCACCTCCGTGCCGCGGGGGACCCAGGGGACGTCGACGCAGGTGAGGTCCCGTTGCAGCGACTTCAGCAGGGACATGAAGTCCCACACGGCGAAGACGTGGTGCTCCATGAACGTCGCCAGGTCCGCACGGCTGTTTATCCGCTGGTAAATGGGATGGGCGGTGACTTCTTTCCGTGCGGGCTCGATCACGGAACGGGCCCGGTCTATTCCCTCATGGTTCATATCCCAGTCGTACCTGGACATGTTTCTCCTTCGGTCCGGAAAATCCGGGGAGGTTCGGGGAAAGCGATCGTGCAGCTTTTATGACCCACCCGGCAAGCGCTTCCCCGAATTAAGGAAAAGTTACCCAGAGTAGAGCTCCGCAGAGTGCACCAAGATGACCGAAAGGCCGATAAAAGTTACGATCCGGACAGTTGAAAAAACGTCGTTGAAGATTTGAACGTGGTGTGGAGTTCTCGCGTACTGGACACCGTGACCAGTAATCCCGTCACCGTCACCGTGGCCTATCACGTGACCCCGGGCCGCGAGTCCGACTTCCACTCGTGGGGGTGGGCGATGCTGGGCGCGAGCGCGCAGCAGCCGGGCTTCATGGGGGGTGGCGTCCTTGTCGACCGAGAGGCGGAGTGGCATGTCGTCTATCGCTTCGCCAGCGAGGGGACGGCCCGGGCCTGGGAGGACTCGACCGAACGGGCGCAGTGGGACGTCCGGACGGCGGGCTTCGCCCGGCAGACGGAGCGCAGGAGCGTGCGGGGTTCCAAGGTGTGGTTCGACTCCCAGACCACCACACCGAAGGCACCCGCGCCGCCGCCGAAATGGAAACTGTGGTTCATCAACATGAGCGCGGTTTTTCCGCCGGTCCTCCTGTTCAATCTGATCGTCATTCCCTATCTCGGCGGACTGAATCCGCTCGTCCGCACACTGCTGTTGTGCCTGTGTGTCACGGCTCTCGTCACCTGGATTCTGATGCCCCGGCTTCAGCGTTTCTTCAAGAAATGGCTGTATCCGCCGCTCCAGGCACTTCGCGGACGGCACAAAAGACGGACCGCATAGGCCCGCAACGAACCAAGGGAGGTGGGCGGGTGAAGACCCTGCTCATCGACAATTACGACTCGTACACCTACAACCTGTTCCAGCTGATCGCCGAGGTCAACGGCGAGGAACCGGTTGTGGTCCTGAACGACGCCACCGACATCCACGCCGGAATTCCCGATCTTGTGGAATACCTCACGCAATTCGACAATGTCGTGGTGTCGCCGGGGCCCGGGCATCCGGCCGAGGCCCGTGATTTCGGGCTCAGTGCCGTCGTGCTCGCCGAGTCGGCCATCCCCGTGCTCGGCGTCTGCCTGGGGCACCAGGGCATCGCGCTCGGGGAGCAGGGCGTGGTGGCGCCCGCACCGCAGCCCCGGCACGGGCATCTGTCCACGGTCCGGCACGACGGACGGGACCTGTTCCAGGGGCTGCCGCAGGACTTCACCGCCGTGCGTTACCACTCGCTGGCGGTGCACGAGCCGCTCCCGGAGACGCTGGAGGCGACCGCCTGGGCCGAGGACGGGGTGCTGATGGGGATCAGGCACCGCAGCCGGCCGCTGTGGGGTGTGCAGTTCCATCCGGAGTCGGTGCTCACCGAGTACGGGCACCGGATGCTCGTCAACTTCCGCAATCTCACGGCGGAACGGGCCCGCAGACTGCGTACGAAGAACACCGCCGTCACCCCGGCCGCGGCCGCGATCCCCGCCCCCGCCGCGGCCATCCCGCGTCCTCGACGGGCCGCCCCCGCCTACCGCCTGCACTCCCGTCGGATCGCCGGCGCGGTCGACGCGGAGGCCGCGTTCACCCGGATGTACGGGGCGTCGCGGCGGTCGTTCTGGCTGGACAGCGCGCTGGTCGAGGAGGGGCGGTCGCGGTTCTCGTTCTTCGGTGACGACAGCGGGCCGCTCGCGGAGTACGTGCGCTACGACGTCGAGAGCGGGCGGTGCGAGGTCGAGCGGGCCGGGCGACCGACGCGGAAGGTCGCGGCGAGCGTCTTCGACTATCTGAGAAGGCAGTTGACGAGCCGGAGGGTGGATGCGGGCGGGTTGCCGTTCGACTTCACCGGGGGCTATGTCGGCTACTTCGGCTACGAGGTGAAGGCCGACTGCGGTTCCCCGAACCGGCATGCGTCCGAAGTGCCGGACGCGTGCTGGCTGTTCGCGGACCGGTTGATCGCGGTGGATCATCTGAGGGGGTTCACCTACGCGGTCTGTCTCGCGGAGGACACCCCACAGGGCGCTCGGGAGGCCGAGGACTGGCTGGAGAGCGCGGTGGGCCAGCTGACCTTCGTCTCCGCGGACCCCGAAAGGCCGCCGTTGCCCGCCACCGCGGAGCCCGACCTCGGCGCCGCCGAGCCGTGGCTGGTACGGGACCGGGCCAGGTATCTCGCCGACATCGAGGCCTGTCAGCGGGAGTTGAGGGCCGGGACGAGCTACGAGATCTGTCTCACCAACGCGGCCCGCTTACCCGCTCCGCCCGATGCGTTCGACTTCTACCGGGTGCTGCGCCGGGTCAACCCGGCCCCGTACGCGGCCTTCCTGAGGTTCGGGGACGTCGATGTGGCCGGCTCCTCCCCCGAGCGGTTCCTGCGGATCACCCGGGACGGGGTGGCCGAGGCCAGGCCGATCAAGGGGACCGCGCCGCGCGGTGACGGGCCGGAGGAGGACGCCCGGCTGAGGGACGCGCTGGCGGCGGACGGCAAGACACGGGCCGAGAACCTGATGATCGTCGACCTGCTCCGCAACGACCTGGGGCGGGTGTGCCGTACGGGCTCGGTGCGGGTGACGCGGCTGATGGCGACGGAGACGTACGCGACCGTGCATCAGCTCGTCTCCACCGTCGAGGGACGGCTCAGGGACGGTACGGACGCGGTGGACTGTGTACGGGCCTGTTTTCCCGGCGGTTCGATGACCGGGGCGCCGAAGCTGCGGACGCTGGAGATCATCGACTCGCTGGAGACCGAGGCGCGTGGGGTGTACTCCGGGGCGCTCGGCTACCTGGGGTGCAGCGGGGGTGCGGATCTCAACATCGTCATACGGACCGCTGTCATCGCCGATGGGCTGATGCAACTGGGCGCCGGAGGTGCGATCGTGCTCGACTCCGATCCGGTCGCCGAGTACGACGAGATGCTGCTGAAGACCGCGGCGCAGATGCGTGCCCTGCATCTGTACACCGCGGACCGCATACGGGAGCAGCGGGAGTTCACGACGGCCCGCGCCGATGCCCGGCATGAGCACACGGTCGCCGAGGAGTCGGTGCGATGACGACTCCGCAGACGGTGCCGGCCCCGGTCGACACCGAGGCCCCCGGCAATCTCGCCGCCCAGCTCGCCGATCTCGCCGAGCGGCGCGGCTGGGCCCACCGGGCCGCCTTCCATCAGGGTCACCGTGCCTGGACCCACGGCGAGGTGCACGCGCTCGCGGCCAGGGCGTCCACCGTGCTGGCCGGTCACGGGGTGCGGCCCGGTGACCGGGTGGTGCTGGCGATGCCCGACGGGATCGCCTGGGTGACGGCGTTCCTCGCCACCGCCCGGCTCGGTGCCGTGGCCGTGCTGGTCAACCCCGAACTCCCGGCGGCCGACCAGGCGTTCATGGCGGCGGACACCGGGGCCGTGCTGTGTGTGACGGGCCCGGGGCTCGAGGACCGGTTCGCGGACCGCCCCCGGCTCGGCGCCGACCAGCTGCTCGCGCTCACCGCCACCGCCGGGCCGGCCCCCGCCCACCCGGTCGACGCGCACAGCCCGCTGTACGTGCAGTACACGTCCGGCACCACGGGCCGTCCCAAGGGCGTGCTGCACACACACGGCGACCCGAAGGCGTACCACGACCTCATCGGCCGCCGGCTGCTGCGGATCACGCAGGACGACGTGACCCTCTCCGTGTCGAAGCTGTACTTCGCCTACGGCTTCGGCAACGCCTTCGTCTTCCCGCTGTTCTCCGGTTCGTCCGCCGTGCTGGTGGACCGGCGGCCCACCCCGGCCGCCGTCGACGAGCTGGTGGCCCGGCACCGGGTGACGCTGCTGTACTCCGTGCCGTCGGCGTACGCGGCGCTGGTGGCGGACCGGGGCAGCGGCCACGAGGCCTGCTTCGGCTCGGTGCGGGCCGCGGTGTCGGCCGGTGAGGGGATGCCCGACGGGCTCGGGCGACAGATCACCGAGCTGCTCGGGGCGCCGGTGCTGGAGCAGATCGGCTCCACCGAGGCCGGTCACGCGTTCTGCGCCAACAGCTTCGACCACAATCACCCCGGCACGGTCGGCCGCCCCGTCCCCGGCTTCGAGGTGGAGCTGCGCGACCGCGCGGGCCGCCCCGTGCCGGACGGCGAGGAGGGCGAACTCTGGGTCCGCGGGCCGACGTTGACGCCCGGCTATCTCAACCGGCCCGAGGAGACCGACCGCACCCTGGTCGGCGGCTGGCTCGCCACCCACGACCGGGCGCGCCGCGAACACGACGGCACCTACCGGCACCTGGGCCGCGCCGACGACATGGAGATGGTCGGCGGCATCACCGTCTCCCCGCTGGAGGTGGAGGCCGTTCTGCGCGGCCACCCGGCGGTCAAGGAAGTCGCGGTGGCCGCCGTCGCCGACGGGACCGGGGCGAGCCGGCTGCGCGCCTTCGTCGTACCGGTCGCCCCGAACCCGAACGGCAGTCTCCAGGACGACCTGCTCCGACTGGCCCGCGACCGGCTGGCCGCCTTCAAGGTCCCCCGCAGCGTCAGCCTCGTCCCCTCCCTCCCCCGCACCCCCACCGGCAAGCTCCGCCGCCACCTGGTCCGCCAGGGCGCCTGGTGAACCCCACCGACCTGGTGAACCCCATTGAAAGGAACGGCCACATGCGAGAGCAGCAACCCCCGTTCGCCGACCGGGGGTTCTACCTCGGCCCGATGTTCCGGCGCGCCGCCGACCGCCACGGAGCCGTCTTCGTCACCCTGGACCGCCCGCTGGACACCCACCCGGCCCTCGGCGTCGACCTCACCTACTCGGCCCTGGCGGACGTCGTCGAGGAGCTGTCCGGACGGCTGTGGGACGCGGGGGTACGGCCCTCGGAGCAGGTGGTCGTCCACAAGACGGACAACGTCGACATCGTGCTGCTGACCTGCGCGATCTCCCGCATAGGGGCGGTGCCGGTGCTGCTCTCGCCCGGTCTCGCCGGTGAGGTGGTCGGACAGCTGGTCGAGCGGCTCAAGCAGCCGTGGCTGGTGACCGACCGGGCCAAGCTGGAGGGACCGCTGAAGGGGGTCGGGCTGCGCGTGCGGCGCGTGCTGTCGGTGGACGAGGCGTCCGGGGCCGACTCCCTGGAGATGTACGCCGGTGCCGAGCGCCCGGCGGCCGTACGGCTGCACCCCCGCGAACCGGCCCTGATCACCCACAGTTCGGGCACCACCGGCGTCCCCAAGCTCGCCGTGCACTGCGCGAACACCATGTGGAACCGGCTCGTACCGCAGAAGGCGATGGGCTGGCCCACACGCGGAGAGACGGCGGCACTGCACATGTCGTTCGTGCACTCGCGCTTCTACCATCTCCTCGGCGTCCTGCTGCACTTCGGCAGCCCGCTCGTGCTGATCACCGATCCGGACCCGGCCACGGTGGGGCCGCTCCTCGTGCGCCACCGGCCCGGCATCGTCGAGACCCACCCGAACACCTTCGTGCTGTGGGAGGAGTTGGCCGAGGCGCCGGGCGCGCCGCTCTCGCGGGTGCGGTCGTACGGGTCGACGTTCGACGCGATCCATCCGCGGACGGTACGACGGCTGCTGGACGCCTCGAAGCGGCGTACGCCGTGGCTGATCCAGCTGTACGGGCAGAGCGAGACGGGGCCGGTCGCCTTCCAGTGGTTCACTCGGCGCAGTGCGGCGCGGGCGGACGGACGGCGGGTCGGGATCGGGATACCCGGGTTCACGCGCATACGGGTCACCGGCACCGACGGCCGGCCCACCGCACCCGGAACACCCGGCCGGATCGAGGCGCGCACCCGGGGCCGCATCCTCACCTACCTGGGTATGCAGGACCGCTACGACCGTCAACTCACCGACGGCTGGTGGGAGATGGGTGACATGGGCTACCGCAGCCGGCTGGGCGCCCTGTATCTGATCGACCGCGAGATCGACCAGATCGACTCCGTGCACAGCAACCTCGAGGTGGAGGACGCTCTCATGGACCGGCTGGAGGAGCTGCGGGAGGTCGTCATCGTGCCGGGGGCGGACCGGGAGCCGGTGCCGGTGGTGTGCGTGCGCGGCGAAGAACCCCTCGATCCGGAGCGGTGGCGGGAGGCTACCGCCGACCTGCCGGCGATGGCCGAGCCGAGGCAGTGGCGGTTCGAGGAACTGCCGATGACGGCGACCTGGAAGGTGAAACGGGTGGAGATCACCCGGCTGCTGGCCCAGGGCGCACGCGCGTGAGACCGGTCATGGTGGTGGGCGCCGGGCCCGTGGGGCTGTCGGCGGCGCTTGCGCTGCGGGCCCACGGGCTGCCGGTCGTGCTGCTGGAGGCGGAGGCGAAGGACCGGGTACGGCCGGGCAGTCGGGCCCTGTTCGTCCACCGGGAGACCCTCGCCCTGCTGGAGGGCATGCAGCCGGGGCTGGCCGAGGAGATCACCTCGTACGGACGGACCTGGCAGACGAAACGCACCCTCTACCGCGGCCGTGAGGTGTACTCCCGCACCTTCCCGCCCCCGTCCGGTCCGCCCCCTTTCACCAGCCTGCGCCAGGTCGACACCGAGCGGTTCCTGCGGGCCGCCTGCGAGCGGGCCGGGGTGGAGTTCGAATGGGAGGCGCGGGTGACGGGCGTACGGACGACGGAGGCGGGCGTCGAACTGGCCTGTGCGGACGGGCGGGAGTGGAGCGCCGGGTACGTCGTCGCCGCCGACGGGGCGCGGTCCGCCGTACGGCGGGGGCTGGGCATCGCCATGGAGGGCGAGCGGGGTGAGGGGTTCCATGTGGTCGTCGACGTGGCCGAACTCCCGGACACCGAGCCGTCGTCGGAGCGCGTCTTCCACTACGAGCATCCGGGCGTCGGGCGGCGCAGTGTGATGCGGGTGCCGTTCACCGGGGGGTTCCAGATCGACCTGCAGTGCCGGGACGACGACGCGCAGGAGGACTTCGGGACGCGGGAGGCCGTACGGCGGTGGCTGCCGGCGGTCGTCGGGGACGCGTACACGGAACGGCTGTTGTGGGTGTCGACGTACCGTTTTCTGCGGATGGTCGCGGCCAAGTTCGCCGATCCCCAGGGCCGGGTGCTGCTGGTGGGCGAGGCGGCACATCTGTTCCCGCCGTTCGGGGCGCGGGGCATGAACAGCGGGATCGCGGACGCGGCGGCGGCCGCGGAAGCCGTGGCCGCGGGGACGGCGGAGGCAGTCGCCGGCTTCGCCGACGTACGGCGGGCGGCCGCCCTGTTCAACAGCGCCGCCGCCGGCACCGCGCTCGACCATCTGCGCCCTCGACGCCGGATCGTGCGGGCCCGGCAACGCGCGGCGGCTGCGCTCGCGCCGGTGCTGCCGTGGTGCGGGGCGTGGCTGGAGCACGCGCCGTACGGGCCTCGGGGCGGGGCGCCGGCGGTGGCGGGCCGTAAGTACTGAGAGTTCTGGAGGTACGGCTGTGGCTCAACCTGTCGTCACGGAAGGCCTGTTGGCGTGGACACCCGCCGGCGGGCTGACCCCGGCCGAGGAGCCGGGTGGGCGGCTGCTCGTCGCGGACTCCTGGCTGGTGCGAGAGGGGAGAGTGCGCGGGTTCGAGCGGCATCGGGAGCGGTTTCTGCGGGCGTGCGGGGAGTGCGACGGGCCGCCGTTGCGTCGGCTGCTGGAGTTCTGGCGGGACATGACGGACGCGCTGCCACGTACGGGCGCGTGGTTTCCGCGGGTCGAACTCGGCGTCGGCGCAAGGGAGTTGCGGCTACTGCTGCGGGTTGCGCCACCGCTCGGAACGGGCGTACGGGTCTGGGCCGCGGGTCAGTCCGATCCGCGGACCGTACCTCGTCGCAAGGGACCGGACCTCGACACGCTGGCCCGGGTTCGCCGGCGGGCGTCCGGCGAGGGGGCCGAGGAGGTGGTGCTCGTGGCGCCCACCGGCGTCGTGCTGGAGGCGGCCACCGCGAGCGTGCTGTGGTGGGAGGACGACACCCTGTGCCTGCCCCCGCCCCGGCTGCCCGTCCTGCCCGGAGTGACCGTCGCCCTCATCCAGGAACGGGCCCGCCGCGAGGGCATTCGCGTCGCCCACCGCGAGCGGACGGTCGCCGAGCTGGACGGCCTCGAGGTGTGGCTGGTGAACGCGCTGCACGGCATCCGGCCGGTGACGGGCTGGGCCGGCGGGACGGGTGAGGCGGAAGGGTCGCTGCGGGCGGCACCGGCACTCCGCGCGCCGGAATGGCGGAAATGGCAGGACGAAATCATGGAGCCGCTGCCGGAATAATCCCGGGGAAAAAGAACCACGGGCATCGGTGTCACCGATGCCCGCATTCCGCATTACTTCTTTCCCTGCTTCCTTCTCTGCTTCTTCCTCTGCTTCTTTCTTTACCTCTTCGCCGGCTGATAAGCGCCCGGCGTCATCCGGGTCGCGATGGCGATCCGGTTGTACGCGTTGATGACGGTGGCCGCCCAGATCAGGGCCGCGATCTGGGCCTCGTCGAAGACCTCGGCGGCCTCGGCGTAGACCGCGTCCGGTACGCGGTCGTCGGCCACGAGGGTCACGGCCTCGGTCAACGCCAGTGCGGCGCGCTCGCGTTCGGTGAAGAAGGGGGTCTCGCGCCAGGCGTTCAGGGCGTAGATCCGCTGCTCGGTCTCGTCGGCCGCGCGGGCGTCCTTGGTGTGCATGTCGAGGCAGAACGCGCAGCCGTTGATCTGTGAGGCGCGGATCCTGATCAGTTCCAGGAGTTCCGGTTCCACCTTGGCGTCCTGCGCCGCGGAAACAGCGGCGGCGTGCAGGGAACCCATCGCCTTCGACACATCGGGGGTGATTTTCTTCAGGGCCACACGGGATATGGAATCGCTCATGAGGTGACTCTATCCGCGCAGCCGTATTCCTGAAAAGAAAACGGCGCGATTACGAGTCCGTCCCTTCCGGCAACGCGGCGCACAGCGCGTCCAGCGCACCCGACCAGGCGTGGTCCGGCGGAGTCCCGTACCCCACGACCAGCGCGTCCAGCGGCCGGGCCGTGGCCCGCGGATGCCGGTAGAGGCGCAGTCCGTGCACCGCGAGGTCCTGCCAGGCCGCCGCCCGCAGGGTCGCCTGCTCGGTGCCCGGCGGAAGGCGCAGCACGATGTGCAGGCCGGCCGCGATGCCGGTGGCGCGGATGTGCGGGGCCCGGTGGGCGAGTTCGGCGACGAGGGCGTCGCGGCGGCGCCGGTAGCGCAGTCGGGCGGCGCGTACGTGGCGGTCGTAGGCGCCGGAGCCGATGAACTCGGCGAGGGTCAGCTGGTCCAGGGCCCCGCAGGAGTCGACGCGGCCCTTCGCCCGCAGCGCCTCCCCGAGGAGCCCCGGCGGCAGCACCAGCCAGGCCAGGCGCAGGCCGGGGGCGAGGGACTTGCTGGCCGTGCCCATGTGGACGACGTGGTCCGGGTCGAGGCCCTGCAGGGCGCCGACCGGCTGGCGGTCGTAGCGGAACTCGCCGTCGTAGTCGTCCTCGACGACCAGTCCGCCGGTGCGGCGCGCCCAGTCGACGACGGCCGCCCGGCGGTCGCGGTGCAGCACACCGCCCATCGGGAACTGGTGGGCGGGGGTCAGCAGAACGGCCGACTGGTCCGCCAACTCGCCTGGATCCGTGCCGCGTTCGTCGAACGGCAGCGGGACGGTGCGCAGACCGGCGTCCGCCAGCAGGTCCCAGTGGACGTAGAGGCCGTACGACTCCACGGCGACCGTGCTCGCGCCGCGCGCCCGCAGCACCGCCGCGAGAATGCGCAGGCCGTGCGAGATGCCGGAGCAGATCAGGATGCGGTTCGGGTCGGCGCGTACGCCACGGGCGCGGGCGAGGTAGCCGGCGAGGGCGGTGCGCAGTTCGACGCGGCCGCGGGGGTCGCCGTAGTCGAAGGCCTCGTTCGGTGCGGTGGCGAGGGCGCGGCGGGCGGCCTTGAGCCACTGGGCGCGCGGGAAGGCGGCGAGGTCGGGGGTGCCGGGGATCAGGTTGTGGGCGGGGCGGCCGGGGACACGGGGGTTCGGCGCGGTGGCGGTCGGCGGTGCGACGGCACTCCCCCACTGCCTTGAGGGCGTGGGAGGTACCCGCATCGCGACGCTCGTGCCCGAGCCCTGCCGCGCCGTGAGCCAGCCCTCGGCCACCAGGTCGGCGTATGCGTCGGCGACCGTGTTGCGGGCGATGCCCAGGTCGGCGGCGAGGGCGCGGGAGGAGGGCAGGCGGGTGCCGGGGGCCAGGCGGCCGGTGCGGGCGGCCTCGCGCAGGGCGTCGGTGAGGCCCCGGCGGACGCCCGGTCCGGTCGGTTCCAGGTGCAGGTCGACGCCAAAAGTGGCCCAGGATTTCGCCATGGAAATGGACCATACCCCTGGGCTGCCCGGCTCCTAGGGTCGAAGGCATGACCACAGACACAACCACCGAGTACGCCGCCGAGCGGCCCGCCCGGATGCGCTGGGCCAAGCACGCCCCCGAGGTCTACAAGGCGATGGTCCGCCTCGACACGGCCGCCAGGCAGGGCCTCGATCCGCGGCTGGTGGAGCTGGTTCGGCTGCGCGCCTCCGCGCTCAACCACTGCGCGTTCTGCCTCGACATGCACACCAAGGACGCGCTCGCGGCGGGCGAGAGCGTCCAGCGGATCGTGCAGCTGCACGCGTGGGAGGAGTCGCAGCACTTCTACACGGAGAAGGAGCTCGCCGCGATCGAGCTGACGGAGGCCGTCACCGTCCTGACCGACGGTTTCGTCCCCGACGAGGTGTACGAGAAGGCCGCCGAGCACTTCGAGGAGGCCGAGCTGGCCCAGCTGATCGCCACCATCGCGGTGATCAACGCGTGGAACCGCTTCGGAGTGACCACGCGCGCGGTGCCGGGTCACTACCAGGCGGGCGATTTCTCGTGACGGCCCGTACGCAGGTGCTCGACCGCGCGGTGGGGCAGGCCATGTCCGCGCTGAGCGCCGCAGCGAAGCGGGGCCTGGGCGACCCCGCCCTCGCCGAGCTGGTCGTCATCCGGGCCTCGCAGCTCAACCACTGCGCCTTCTGCCTGGACATGCACCTCACGATCGCCCGCAAGCACGGAGTGAGCGAGACACAGCTGGACCTGCTGGCCGCCTGGGAGGAGGCGGGCGACGAGGTCTTCGACGCGCGGGAGCGGGCGGCGCTCGCGCTGACGGAGGCGGTGACCGTGTTGACCGGGGGTACCTCCCGGACGAAGTCTGGGGGAGGCTTTGTGCCCGATGAGGTGTACGCCGAGGCCGCCGAGCACTTTGACGACCGCCAACTGGCCCATCTCATCGGTCTGCTGGTCGCCATCAACAACTGGAACCGGGTGATGGTCAGCCGCCGGATCCCGCCTGGGGGGTACACACCGTGAGCAAGGTCGACGTCTTCCGCTCCCTGCACCGACGCCGTGCGCCCGGTGACCCGCTCGTCCTCCCCGGGCCCTGGGACGCGGTCAGCGCCGGGGTGTTCGTGAAGGCCGGGTTCCCGGCGCTCGCGACGCCCAGCGCGGGGATCGCGGCCTCGCTCGGGTACGAGGACGGGTCCGTGCCGGCCGACGAGATGTTCGCTGCGGTGGCGCGCATCTCCCGGGCCGTGGACGTGCCCGTGTCGGCCGACCTCGAGGGCGGGTACGGGCTGGCGCCGAAGGAGCTGGTGGAGCGGCTCCTGGAGACGGGGGCCGTGGGCTGCAACCTGGAGGACTCCAGCGGGGGCGTCCTCAAGGACCCGCACCGGCACGCCGAGTGGCTGGCCGAGGTGCGCCACGCGGCCGGGGACTCCCTCTTCGTCAACGCCCGCGTCGACATCTTCGAGTACGGCGACGGCAACCCCGAACGTGCCATTGAGCGGGCCGCGTTGTACGTCGCCGCGGGCGCCGACTGCATCTATCCGATCGGCGCCCCGACGGACGTACTCCCGCTGCTGCGGTCCGGTGTCCAGGGACCGATCAACGTGTACGGCAAGCTGGACGGCGGTGGCCCGGGGCCCACCGAACTCGGTGAACTCGGGGCCACCCGCGTCACGTTCGGGCCGGGGCTGCTGCGCTGGGCGTCGCTGGCCCTGCAGGGCATGACCGAGCATCTGATGCAGCGGCTGTGATCACAACAGCCACGCCTTCCAGGTGGAGGTGTGGCTGTCCACCCACTTCTTCGCCGCCTGCTCGGGCTTGAGCTTCTGGTCGGCGATCAGCAGGGAGACCTCGTTCTGGTCCTCGGTCGTCCACCTGAACTTCTTGAGGAAGGCCGCCGCCTTGCCGCCCTTGTTCGCGAAGTCCGCGTTGAGGTACTTCTGCAGCGGGGTGTGCGGGTAGGCACAGGCGACCTTCGCCGCGTCGGCGTCGCAGCCCTCCTTGTACGGCGGCAGCTTCACCTCGGTCATCGGGACCTTCTTGAACAGCCACTGCGGGGCGTACCAGTACGTCAGGAAGGGCTTCTTCTCCTTGGCGAACTGCTTCATCTGCGTGATCTGCGCGGCCTCGGAACCGGCGAAGACCACCTGGTAGTTCAGTTTCAGGTTGCTCACCAGCGCCTTGTCGTTGGTGACATAGGACGGTGAACCGTCCATCAACTGGCCCTTGCCGCCGCTCTCCGCGGTGCGGAACAGCGACGCGTACTTGTTGAGGTTCTTCCAGTCGGTGATGTCGGGGTGCTGCTTGACCAGGTACGTCGGCACGTACCAGCCGATGTGCCCGGTGACCCCCAGCCCGCCGCCCCGCGCGATCGTCTTCTTGTCGTCGACGTACCGCTTCTCCTGGTCGGGGTGGCCCCAGTCCTCCAGGATCGCGTCGACCCGGCCCTGGCTGAGCGCGTCCCAGGCGGGCACCTCGTCGACCTGGACGGTGTCGACCCGGTAGCCGAGCTTGTGCTCAAGGAGGTACTGGGCGACGGCGACGTTCGCCTGCGCACCGACCCAGGACTGGACGGAGAGGGTCACGCTCTTGGCGCCCCCCGCGTTGGCGAAGGGCGAGGCCTGCTTGGTCATGTCGGCGGCGCCGCAGCCGGTGAGGAGGGAGAGGGCGGATACTGAGGAAACGATCAGAGTTGTCCTACTGCTCAGTATCATGTCACATACCACCCTTCGCGTCCTGAGCACGGCGTTCCGTCGGCTGCGTCACCCGGTCCAACATCAACCCCAGGCACACGATCGCCCCACCGGCCACCAGCCCCGTCGCCAGGTCACCCTGCGCCAGCCCGAAGACCACGTCGTAACCGAGCGCACCCCCACCGACCAGACCGCCGATGATGACGACGGCGAGGACGAGGACCACGCCCTGGTTGACGGCCAGCAGCAACGCGGGCCGGGCGAGCGGGAGTTGGACCTGCCGGAGCTGCTGCACGGGGGTCGCGCCGAGCGAGCGCGCCGACTCCAGGGCGGCCGGGTCGACCTGGCGCAGACCCTGTGTGGTGATCCGTACGACGGCCGGCAGCGCATAGACGACGGCCGCCGCCACGGCCGGCGCGCGGCCGACACCGAAGAGGGCCACCACCGGGATCAGATACACGAACTGCGGCATCGTCTGGAAGACGTCCAGGACGGGCCGGAGCAGACGCTCGAACCGGTCGCTGCGGGCGGCCGCGATGCCGGTCGCGAAGCCCAGGACGAGGGTGACGGCCACGGCGGCGAGGACCTGGGAGAGCGTGTCGAGAGAGGGCTTCCACACGCCCAGCACACCGATCCCCGCCATGGCGAGGACGGCGGTGAGGGCGGTGCGCCAGGTGCCGATCAGCCAGGCCAGGGTGGCGACCAGGAGCAGGACCGACCACCAGGGCAGCCACTGGAGGCCGCCACGGACGGGGTCGAGGACCCAGGTGGTGAAGTGGCCGGCCCAGTCGGCGGTGCCGCCGACGACCGGGACGCCGGAGTAGAGGTGCGCGGTCATCCAGTCGACGGAGCGGTTGACCGGGTCGGCGATATTCAGGGTCCAGGCGCCAGGCCAGTCGAGGCGGCCGGCGACACGTCCGGCGACGGCCGCGACCACGGCGGCGACGGCCGCGTAGAGCCAGAGGCGTCGGGTGTTCCCGCGCTCCTCGCCGGCGTGTTCGCCCGCCGCGCCGGTGACCCGGTCGAGGACGACGGCCAGCAGCACGATCGGGATGCCGGCCGCGAGGGCCGCGCCCACGTCGACCGAGGCGAGGGCCTGATAGACGCGGTCACCGAGACCGGCGGCGCCGATGACCGACGCGATGACCGCCATCGACAGGGCCATCATGATCGTCTGGTTGAGGCCGAGGAGGAGTTCCTTGCGGGCCAGCGGGAGACGGGCGGTCAGCAGGCGCTGGGGAGCGGTGGCGCCGAGGGAGTCGACGGCCTCCAGGACCTCCTTGTCCGCGCCGCGCAGGCCGAGGGAGGTGAGGCGGGCCATCGGCGGGGCGGCGTAGACGACGGTGGCGAGGACGGCCGCGGGGACGCCGATGCCGAAGACCAGGACGACCGGGAGGAGGTAGGCGAAGGCGGGCAGCACCTGCATGGTGTCCAGGACCGGGCGGAGGGCCCGGTCGAGGCGGTCGGAGAGACCGGCGGCGAGGCCCAGGAGTGCGCCTACGATCACCGACGCGAGAACGGCCACGACCATCACGGCCAGCGTCTGCATGGTCGGCACCCACATGCCGAGCAGCCCGCAGGCCAGGAAGGCGGCCCCGGTGCCGAGGGCGAGCCTGACGCCGGCCGTCCGCCAGGCGACGAGGGCGCCGATGGCCGTGACGCCGGCCCAGCCCGCGGCGAGCAGGACCAGGTAGACGGCGCGTACGGAGATGACGACCGCGTTGCTGACGTAGCCGAAGCCGTAGAGGAACAGGGGGTGGGTGTCGCGGTTGTCGATGATCCAGTCGCTGGCGCTGGTCAGCGGCTTGGAGAGGTCGACGGTGAGGGCCTCGGGCCAACTGCCGCTGGCCCACCGGGCGTTGGCGAGGGGGACGAGGACCGCGGCGGCCAGGGCGATGAGCAGGAGCTTCTGGACCGCCCGGTGTTTCAGGAGGCCGCTGGGGAGGATGCGGGGAGCGGATGCGGTGACCGTTGCCATCAGACGGCCTCCTTCCGCGGCTCCGTTCCGGCGACGACGCCAATGAGCCTTTCGTGGTCCACGACGCCGAGACAGCGTCCGTCGTCCACGACACAGGCCGCCTTGCCGCTGTGGGCGACGACCTTGATCGCGTCGGCCACGACCTCGTCCGGAGCCAGCGCACCGGGATGTCCCGGCCCGCCGCACTCCCCGGCCCGCATGGCGGTCCGTACCGTCATCACCTGCTCGCGCGGCACGTCCCGTACGAACTCCCGGACGTAGTCGTCGGCCGGAGAGCCCACGATCTCCTCCGGGGTGCCCAGCTGGACCACCCGGCCGTCGCGCATCAGCGCGATGCGGTCGCCCAGTCTCAGGGCCTCGCTCAGGTCATGGGTGATGAAGACCATTGTGCGGCCCTCCTCGCGGTGCAGGCGGATGACCTCCTCCTGCATGTCCCGGCGGATGAGGGGGTCGAGGGCGCTGAACGGCTCGTCGAACAGCAGGACTTCGGGGTCGACCGCCAACGCCCTCGCCAGGCCGACGCGTTGACGCTGGCCCCCGGACAGCTGGGCGGGACGGCGCTGTTCCATGCCCTCCAGGCCGACCTTGGCGACGACCTCCGCCGCCCGCTTCCGCCGCTCCGCCTTGCCCACGCCCTGGATCTCCAGGCCGTACGCCACGTTGTCGAGGACCGTGCGGTGCGGGAGGAGGCCGAAGTGCTGGAAGACCATCGCGGCGCGGTGGCGGCGCAGTTCGCGCAGCCGGGACCGGTCCATGGCGCGGACGTCCTCGCCGTCGATGGCGATGGTGCCGGCCGTCGGCTCGATCAGCCGGGTCAGGCAGCGGACCAGCGTGGACTTGCCGGAGCCGGACAGGCCCATCACCACGAAGACCTCGCCCTTGCGCACGTCGAAGGAGACGTCACGGACGGCGGCCGTGCAGCCGGTGCGGGACCGGAGTTCGGCGGGTTCGAGGGCGGTCAGTTCGGGGTCGGCCGGGATCCGGTCCGCCTTCGGGCCGAAGACCTTCCACAGGCCGTCGACGGAGAACACCGGGTTCTGCGGGGTCGTACTCATCACGCACCACCTCCGATCAGTTCGACCGCCTTCTCGCCGACCATCAGCACCCCGATCATCGGGTTGACGGCGGTCATCGTCGGGAAGACGGAGGCGTCCGCGACACGGATGCCGTCCAGGCCGCGGACCTTCAACTCCGGGTCCACGACCGCCAGTTCGTCGTCCGCCGCGCCCATGCGGCAGGTGCCCGCAGGGTGGTACACGGTGTGCGCGACCTTGCGGGCGTACTCGCTCAGTTCCTCGTCGCCGGTGACGTGCGGCCCCGGGCACACCTCGCGCTTCAGCCAGCTGGCCAGCGGTTCGGTCCGCGCGATCTCGCGGGCGATACGGATGCCGTCGACGAGGGTGCGGCCGTCGTAGTCGTCCTCGTCGGTGAAGTAGCGGAAGTCGAGGGCCGGTTTGACGGACGGGTCGGCGCTGGTGAGGTAGAGCCGGCCGCGGCTCTTCGGCTTGGGGATGTTGGGGGTCATCGAGACGCCGTACGCAGGCCGCTCGTAGCCCAGTCGCTCCGGGTTGTCCGTGAACGGGACCTGGTAGAAGTGGAACATCAGGTCCGGGCCCGCGTGTTCGGGGTCGCGGCGGACGAACAGGCCCGCGTCACTGTCCATCGCGGAGTTCTCGGGGATGGGGCCGTTCGTCTCCCAGACGATCACCGACTCGGGGTGGTCCAGGAGGTTCTCGCCGACGCCGGGCAGGTCGTGCGCGACCGGGATGCCCAGGGCTTCGAGGTCCTTGGCCGGTCCGATGCCGGAGTGCAGGAGCAGACGCGGGGAGTCGACGGCGCCCGCGCACAGGACGAGCTCGCGGCGGGCCCGTACGAGGATCTCCGCGCCGTCCTTCGTGCGGACGTGCACCCCCTCGGCGCGGGTGCCGTTCAGCTCCAGCCTGTACGCCCAGGTCTCCAGCAGGATCGTCAGGTTGGGGCGGTCGTCCATCACCGGGTGGAGATACGCCACCGACGCGGAGGAGCGCTTGTTGTTCTCGGGGTGGTAGGCGAGGTCGAAGAAGCCGGCGCCTTCGTTGAAGGGCTTCTTGTTGAAGCCCTCGATCCGGGGGACGTCCGTCGCCTTCCGCGCCGCGTCGACGAAGTCGCGGGCGATGGCGTTCCGGTCCTTCTCGTCGACCGGCACGATGTTGTTCCTCAGCCGGGCGAAGTACGCCTCCATGGGGACCGCGCCCCAGCCCTTGGCGCCGGCCTCCTCCCACTCGTCCCAGTCGGAGGGCAGCGGTTTGAAGGCGATGAGCGTGTTGTGGGAGGAACAGCCGCCGAGGACACGGGCGCGGCTGTGCCGTATGTGGGAGTTGCCGCGGGGCTGTTCGGTGGTCGGGTAGTCGTAGTCGAGTTCACCGCCGAGCAGGCCCATCCAGCGGCGCAGGGTCAGCACGTCCTCACGGCCGACGTCGCTGGGGCCGCCCTCGATGACGGCGACGGTGGTGTCGGGGTTCTCGGTGAGGCGGGAGGCTATGACGGAGCCGGCCGTGCCGCCGCCGATGACGACGTAGTCGTAGACGTGGGGGTTCTCGGGCATGGGGAGTAACTCCGGTTGGGGTGTGGTCTTTCGGGTGCGGGTCCGTTGTGGCTGGTCGCGCCCACGCGGCGGAGCCGCATGTCGGCGCAGGCCCGCGCCCCCAGGTCAGCTGGGATCGCCGGGATCAGCGAGTCACCGGCGTCAACCCGCGAACCAGCGCACCGGCTTCGGCGCCAGGTTCTGGTACACGTGCTTGGTCTCGCGGTACTCGGCGAGTCCGGCGGGGCCGAGCTCGCGGCCCACTCCGCTCTTGCCGAAGCCGCCCCACTCCGCCTGGGGGAGGTAGGGGTGGAAGTCGTTGATCCAGACGGTGCCGTGGCGCAGCCGGCCGGCGACCCGGCGGGCGCGTCCGGCGTCGGCGGTCCAGACGGCGCCGGCGAGGCCGTACTCGGTGTCGTTGGCCAGCGCCACGGCCTCGTCCTCGGTGCGGAAGGTCTCGACGGTGAGGACCGGCCCGAAGACCTCCTCCCGTACGACCCGCATCTCGCGGTGGCACTGGTCGAGGACGGTCGGCTCGTAGAAGTAGCCGCCGGCGGGGCGTTCCGGCGCCGGCTCGGGGCGCTTGCCACCGGTCCGCAGCACCGCGCCGTCCGCGAGGGCCGAGGCGACGTGGTTCTCGACCTTGGCGCGCTGCTGCTCGGAGACGAGCGGGCCGCACTCGACGCCGTCCTCGGTGCCGCGGCCGAGGCGGATCCTGCCTGCCCGGCGGGCGAGTTCGGCGACGAAGCGCTCGCGCAGCGACTCCTCGACGATGAGCCGGGCGCCGGCCGAGCAGACCTGGCCGCTGTGGATGAAGGCCGCGTTGAGGGCCTGGTCGACGGCGGTGTCGAAGCCCTCGTCCGTGGCGCAGGAGTCGGCGAAGACGACATTGGGGTTCTTGCCGCCGAGTTCGAGGGCGACCTTCTTGACGGTGGGGGCGGCGGACTGGGCGACCTTGATGCCGCTGACCAGGCCGCCGGTGAAGGAGACCAGGTCCACGTCCGGGTGCTCGGCGAGCCGGGCGCCGACCGAGTGGCCGGGGCCGGTGACGACGCCGGCGACACCTGCGGGGAGGCCGGCCTCGGTGAGCAGGTCGATGAGGGCGACGGTGGTGAGCGGGGTGATCTCGCTGGGCTTGACCACGAAGGTGTCGCCGGCCGCGAGGGCGGGGGCGATCTTCCAACTGGCCTGGAGGAGGGGGTAGTTCCAGGGAGTGATGAGTGCGCACACACCCACCGGCTCATGTACGACGACGCTGTGGATGTCGGTCGAGCCCGCGTCGACGACCCGCCCCGGCGCCTCCCCCGCCACCAGGTCGGCGAAATAGCGGAAGGCGTCGGCGACACAGTCGATGTCGATCCGGCCCTCCTCCACGGTCTTGCCGGCGTCGCGGCTCTCCAGCCGGCCGAGGCGTTCGCGGTCGCGTACGAGGAGATCGGCGACGCGGCGCAGTACGGCGGCGCGCTCGGCGACGGGGGTGCGTGGCCAGTCACCGTGGTCGAAGGCGTGGCGGGCGGCGGCGACCGCCAGGTCCGTGTCCTTCTCGTCACCCTCCGCGACCAGAGCGAAGGCCTGGCCGTCGGCGGGGTCGAGGATCTCGCGCGTGGCTCCGGAGAGGGCCTCTCGCCACTCTCCGGACACGTGGATGGTCGCCTGCGCGTCGAGCCCCAGGGCGGCTTCTGCTCTGTCCGACATGATCCGTGTTGCCTTCCGTTCCTGTTTCACACCTCTGAGTGACACGGGTGTCACCCACGAGGACCGTGAGCGCATGCCCCCCGGCCCCTGATTGCATGCGCAATCCGAGGTGGAAAGTGCGCTGTGTCACTGAACATGCGGGCAAATGGTGCGAAATCTACGCTGGGGGTGACGCGGAGCACGGAGACGCGGATCGTGGAGGTGACCGCCATGGCCGACCGAGCGGTGTGTCCGAGGGGACTTGTCTGCGCGGTCGCGTGCGTGGGCCTGACCCTGTCGCCCGTTCTCGTTCCCGCGCTCGCCGTGGCGGACGACGGTGGCGGTCCCTCCGCGCAGCAACTGGCACAGGAGGCGAAGAAGAACCTCCTCGACGCCAGGTCCGTCCGGCTGAAGCTGACGGACCGCGGTGCCGCCACGACCGCGAGCAGGACGCAGCCGGTCTTCATGGACCTGGCCCTGGACCGGGACGGGAACTGCGCGGGGACCATGCGGATGGCCGCGAAGGGCGGCTCGGTCGAGCTGATCAAGCGCGGCGAGCAGGTGTGGATGAAGCCGGACACCGCGTTCTGGAAGGCGCAGGTGCCCGGGAGTCAGGGCGCTGCGGTGGCCGAGCTGTTCAAGAACCGCTATATCCACGGCTCGACGAAGGACGCGCTGCTCAAGGGTCTGGCCGACACCTGTGACCTCGGCGCCTTCCAGAAGCAGGTCGACACCGGGTCGTCGGCCCACGAGAACGCGCTGAAGAAGGGCGCGGAGACGACGGTCGACGGCACGAAGGTCGTTCCGCTGAAGGGCACGCAGGACGGCAGGCAGTCGATCCTGTTCGTCACTTCGAAGGCGCCGCACCGGCTGGTCCGGGCGACACAGAAGGGCGGCGGCACCGACATGACGCTGGCCTTCGCGGACTACGGAAAGCCGGTACCGTCCAAGACGCCGTCGGCGAGCGAGTCGGTGGACATCGGGAAGCTGCAGCAGGAGCTGCAGAACACCTGAGCCGCCTCAGTCGATGCCCGCGTCGGCGTCGCAGGTGGTGTTCGGCGGGCAGAACCAGTCCAACGCCGTGGTGAGGTAACCGAGTTCGTCCTCGCTGCCGTCGGATTCGGGGCCGTAGGAGGCGATGGCGTAGATCTTGCCGTCCGCGGCGACGAAGCGCTCGTCGTAGACGTGCCAGGTGCCGACGTCGGGCTCGCCGCTGATGGTGTCCACCAGGTACTCCAGCCGGGAGCCGGTGAACCGGCCGTCGTCCAGGTTCTGCAGGTCGAGCTTCTGGAAGCCGGCGGGCTTGGGGGTCTCGTCGGAGAGGTAGAGCTCGAAGGAGGCGTCGGGGGAGTCCTCCTGCACTTGGTAGATCTGCAGCCGATGCTCGCGGTCGGCACTCCGGTAGTTGACGATGTCCATCCCGTACGACGACGACCGGGTGGAGCGCGTCCAGCCCACGGGTACCGCTATCCGGAACCCTTCCTTGTCGTTGCGCAGCTCGTATCCGTCGGGCGGCGTGGAGGCGCTGGGCGAGGGTACGGACGTGTCTTCGACGTGGGGCGACGAGGTGTCGCTCGGCCGCGGGGCCGAGGCACTGGCGGAGGACCCCGCGGCAACGGGTCGCTTGCCGTCGTCTCCGCTCTTCCCGACCACCAATGTCAGCACGAGACTCACGGCCACCCCGACCACGGCCGCCCCGACGACCACGGACCAGACGAGCCGACGGTTGGGCCCGGCGGGGGGCGCGGGGGTGGAGGTGAGATCGACAGGCGGCCAGGACGCACCGCTGGACCACTCGGGGGTGGGCCAGGTGGTGGGGGGTGCGGGGGTGGAGGGGGGCCAGGTCGGTGCGCCGGGGTCCTCGGGCGCAGGGGTGGGGGACGGCACACTTCCACCACCAGCACCGCCGTCCACCACGGTGCCCCCGGCCCCCGGCCCATGCCAGGCACTCTCGGAACCGGCCCCCGGCCAGTCACCCACAGCAGGCGGGGTTGCCGGGAGGGTGGGCGGCGGGGGGACGGAACCGGCGGACGGAGGGGAGGCGGGACCGGTGTCCGGGAGCGCGGCAGCACCGGCGCCCGAGGCAGGGACCGTACTGGAGCCCGGTGCGGCCCCGTCCACCACGCCAGAACCCGACGCCGTCCCGCCCTCCCCCTCGGCATCGAGAGGCCCCGCCTCCGGCAACGTCGGCTGAACCGCCGGGCGGCTCTCCGTGCCGTCCTCCCAGCGCTGGGTGTCCTCGTTCCAGTACCTCTGTCCCCCGCTCATCGCGCCCCTCTCACATCCCCAACAACCCGGCCAACGCACCCGCCGAAGCCAGAAACGTCACCAGCGCCTGCGAGTCCGACAGCAGCTCCCGCAGACGTTCCCGGCGCGTCGGTCCCGCCTGGCCCGTGGTGGTGATCTCCTCCTCCGTCTGGGCCAGCGCCTCGTCCAGGGCGGCCGTCTGGTCGCTGGCGCGCACCCGTTGGTCCAGGTCGGCCCGCAACTCCCGTACCGCCGACAGCAGTTGCTCCATGGCCTCGTCCAGCGGCGGGGGCGTGCCCTCGCCCTGGTGGACGTGATGGCTCTCGGCATGGGCCTGGCTGCCGAAGGCGACCGTGCTGTTGCCCGAGATGTTGCCGATGTTGACCCTCGGTTCCTCACTGGCCATTGCTGTCGGCTCCCTTCTGCGGCGCCGCGCCGCCCGAGACATGGGTGGAGGAGGCGGACGCGGCGTTGCCGAACGCGACGGTGGCGTTGCCGTCGATCCGGTTGATGTTCACGTCGCCGTTGCTGATGTTCACGACCTTCTGCACGAACTCACCGGTCTCGTAGCCGCATTCGGCGAGCGCGGCCCGTACGCCGTTCGCCACCCGGTCCTGCACGCTCCTCAAGTAGCGCACCACGTCCATCTCCTGGAACTGCGAGCCCCTCGGCATCGAGCCCAACTCCCGCACGGACAAGGACGGTCCGTCCGGCAGCGCGCCCGCGTACCCGCCGGTCAGCAGCCGCCAGACGTACACGACACCCCGGCCCAGCTGGGCCAGCGACCGGCCCGCCGACCCCGGCACCAGCACCAGCGCCCCCGCCGCCTTGCCGAGCGCGTTGTTGTGCCGGAACCGGTGCGCCGTACGGTCGGCGTCCTTGAAGTCCGCCCGCACCGGCGTCAGCACATGCGGCGCGATCTCCAGCATCAGCATCCGGCCCTGCGTGTGGATGCGCACGAAGACCGTGACGACGAGCTCCTCCTCCCAGCCGCCGACCCGGATGCGCAGGAAGTGCCGACGCTTCTCGGCCCCCTCCTCCACCGCCCGGGAGCGATGGTCCTCGAAGGCCTGCGGGGTGTAGGGCGCCTGGTCCCGGGTGAGCAGCCCCTCGGCCGGCAGGAACACGCACTCGTCGATCTCCAGCCAGCGCAGCCGGTCGCGCACGCCCGGGCCCGCGTACTCGGCGGGCACCCGGAGCTGTTCCAGCAGCGGGCGGATCTTCTCCAGCACCGTGCGGTTGCTGATCGGCCGCTGCTTCGCCGGCTCGTCCGGCCTCAGCTCCACCGCCAGCACCCAGGTGTTGTACGCCGCCCCGGCCCCGCAGAACGGGTCCGCCTCGTTGTACATGATCAGCGGCGCGTGCTGCTCCAGCCGGATGCGCTGCTTGAGCCGCTGGAAGCGTGCGTTCTCGGCCTGCTCCGCCGGGTCGCTCGCGGCGTCCGGGAACCGTTGCGGGGAGAGCTCGGCGGCCAGCGCCCGGCTGAACTGGTTGCGCTGGGCGTACACGCACCAGCCGAGCAGCGCGAGGACGCCGAGCGTGAGCCAGGCCTGCCATGGCCTGATCACGTCGGCGATGCTGCTGGGCGAGAACACATCGGTGAAGCTCGGCGAGTCCGAGTGGCCGTAGTCGGAGCCGTACGAACCGTACGAACCGTAGGAGGTGCCGTCGTCCGAGCCGCCGCCGAACGCGGCGAGGACGACGAGCACCAGCACCAGCGCGAAGAACACCCGGCCCCACCAGCGAACGAAGAACGCGGCGATACGGCGGTACAGCGGCGGCTGTTCCCCGCGCCCCCTGATCCACGGCGCGAGAGCGAGAAGCACACTCGGCCACAGGAAGAAGAGCAGCAGGCCTGCGCTCAGGGCCGTGCCGACGACCCACAGGCCGATGATCGCCCCGGCCCAGAGCAGTTCCAGGCGTCGGGCGCGCAGGGCGTGGGCCAGGACGCGGGCGGCGTCGAAGCCGAGCGAGGGCGCCACGATCCGCTGCTCGTTGAGGTGCAGCTCCTCGATGACGCGCTCGCGGTAACCGGAATCCAGGTAGGTGCCCGCGCACAGCAGCCGGCTCGCCTCGCTGGCGTGCGGTGGAGTGGGCGGGGCCGGCGGGGCCCCTGCGGGCGTCGTCGGCTGTGGTTGCTGTGGCACGTATGCGGTGCTCACGCGAATCCCCCGATGCGTGTGAAAAGCGTTGTCAGACATCCAGTTGACAAACCATCAGCATAGAGGGGCCGGTGAGTTGGCGAAAGCGAAAGCGGAATGCCGAGTGATGGACCAGCGGTGGACCCGTACGGAACCTTTGACTAAAGTCAAAGAATGACGCACGCAGAGCGGACGGGGACGGACCCGGTGTCGGCGGAGCACGTCGCCGCCCTCCGCCGCTTCAACCGCTACTTCACGCGCCGTATCGGCGCTCTGGACGACCACTACCTCGGCCAGGACCGCCCCCTCGGCGAAGCCCGGCTGCTGTTCGAGATCGCCGAGAGCCCGGGCGGGGTCTCGCTGCGGGAGCTCAGGAGCCGGCTCGGTCTGGACGCGGGGTATCTGAGCCGGATGGCCAAGGCGCTGCAGGCCCAGGGCATGGTCCGACTCAGCGTCCACCCGGACGACAGCCGGCTGCGCATGATCGAGCCCACGGCCGCGGGCCGCGTCGAGGTCAAGGAGCAGAACCGCCGGGCCAACGCCCTCGCGGCCGGCCTCCTGGACACCCTCACCCGGGACCAGCGTGGCCGGCTCATCGACGCGATGGCCACCTCCCAGCGTCTGCTCCGCCTCGCCGCCATCACCGTCACCCTGGTCGACGGCGCCTCCCCGGACGCCCGCGCCTGCCTGGACGCCTACGCCACCGACATCGACGCCCGCTTCCCCGAGGGCTTCGACCCGTCCGACCTGGTCGGCCCGGAGGAGGTGTCCGGACGGGCGGGCGCGTTCTTCGTCGCCTACGAGGAGGGCCACGCCGTCGGCTGCGGAGCACTGCGCACACTGGCGCCGGCCGTGGGCGAGATCAAGCACGTCTGGGTACACCCGGAGGCCCGCCGCCTGGGCCTGGCCCGCCGCATCCTCACGGCCCTGGAGACCGAGGCCGTAGAACGCGGCCTCGCGGTCGTACGCCTGGACACCCACGCCACCCTCACCGCGGCCCAGGCGATGTACCGAGCCTCCGGCTACAAGGAAATCCCGCCGTACGTGGACCACATATACGCCAGCCACTGGTTCGAGAAGAGCTTGCCTGCAACGCCCTGAAGGGGCGCGGGGCTGTACACGACCCGCAACGGCGGGAGTTGAAGCGGCACATCAGACGTCACCAGCCCCAGCGCGGCCGATGCGTCCAGGACGCCGACCTGCAGGTCAGCCGTCCCCTCGCGCACTATCGCAAGCTCCCAGGAACACGTACTATCGCGTTCATCCCGCCCCTGAGGCTCAACTTCCCTCCCCTACCGTCAAGTTGAGGAGCCCCCGTGCCCGCCCTCCTGAACCCGGTCCTCGACCTGCTGATGCTCCAGGGCACGCTCACCGAGGCCGAACCGATCACCGCCCGGATGCGCCGCCTGCGCGTCGAGGGCGACCAGCTCGCCGGACTCTCCGTCCGGCCCGGACAGCAGGTGCGGGTCCTGGTCGGCGGCGGGCTGACCCGTCGCACGTACTCCGTCTGGCGCTACGACCCCTCCGGCGCCGTCGAGTTGTGCGTGCTGGACCACGCCGGGGCGGGACCGGGGGCCCGCTGGGGGCGCGAGGTCGGGGTGGGCGAGCGGGTCCGACTGGGCAGGCCGGAGGGGTCGTTCACGCTCCGCCCCGAGGCGTCCCACCACGTCTTCGTGGGCGAGGAGACGGCATCGGTCGCCTTCGGGGCGATGCTGGCGGCGCTGCCTCAGGGGGCGGGGATCTCCGGCTGCGTGGAGACGGAGACGGCGGCGGACCGACTGCCGCTGCCCCACACCGATCACCTCAACTGGGCGACCAGGGGCGGAGGTTCACTCCCCGACGCCGTACGGAAGCTGGCTCCCGCCCCCGGTGGGATCGCCTACGTCGCCGGAGAGGCCCGTACCGTACAGCGGGTACGGCAGGTGCTGGTCGGCGAGTTCGGCTGGGACCGTCGGTCGGTGCTGACGAAACCCTTCTGGGCGCCCGGCAAGAAGGGGCTCGAATAGCCCGGACAGACCTCATGTGCACTCGGTGCCCGTCGGGCAGAAGTACCGCACCGCCATCCGCAGCGGCGCCCGCACCTGCTCGGGGTCGAGGCTCGCGGGTCCGCTGGAGCGGATCGCGTAGAGCGTGCCGTCGGCGGCCTCGAAGCGGTGGTCGATGACCTGCCGGGTGCCCTTCTTCATGTCGTCGTAGCGGTACGACAGCTCGGCCCAGGTGTCGCCGTGGTCCCGCTCGACGACCTGGAAGCCGGGCTGCTGGGCGAAGCCGTAGCCGGGGTCGGTCTCGGCGAGGGTCAGGGAGTCGTACGGCGTGGACTCGGTGACCTCGAAGATCTGCAGCTGGCGGCCGTCCGAGGGGGCGTCGTAGTAGACGACCGGCGCGAGCTTGCCCTGCTCCTCGCGGCGGGACCAGCCCTGCGGGACGTCGATCGAGTAGCCGATGGGGTCCGCGGTGCGGCGGTAGCCGGCCGAGGGGGAGTTGAGGAGCGAGGCCGACGGGGTCGCGGTGGCCGTGTCCGACGGGGTGCTCGACGCGGGCGAACTCGGCGCCGTCGAAGCGGAGACGGCGACACTGCCGGCACTGGTCACGGGACCGGCTCCGGTTCCCGCGCCGTGGTCCCGGACGAGGTACCAGGTCCCGGCACCGGCGCCCACACCGACCACGACGGTGAGCGCGGCCGCGGCGAGCAGCCGGCCGACTCGGCGCCGTGGGGCCGGCGGCGCGTAGGCCGGGGTGGTGTACGGCGGTGTGGCGTGCGGGGTGTACGCGGGGCCGGGCGGGAACGGGTAACCGGAGGGCACGGGACCCGGCGCGGGAGCGTGTCCCGAACCCGGCGGGGGCGGCACCCACGCCGGGGGCAGCGTGCCGCCGGTCTGCGTCGGCGCCGAGGCCCAGGGCGGGGGTGTGCTTCCGCCGGCCGGAGCGGATGGCGTACCGCCGCCGACGTCGGCCGGCGGCCACACCCCCGGCCCGCCTCCACCCGTCTGCGTCTGAGCCGACGCCCACGGCGGTGTCGTACCGCCGCCTCCGTCGGACCACGCGGCCCGGCCTCTCTCCTCGCTCGGTTCGCGGTCCGGGTCGGAGCCCGGAGCCGCGTCGTACTCGTCCCATCCGCTCATCGCGAACCCCCCGAAATCACCCCTGGTGGGCATCGCTTCCGACGGTAGCGGCGAAAACGGGCGCGGGCCCCGTTCCGGCGGAAACCGGAACAGGGCCCGTGCAGGCTCGTGACGAAACCTGGAAGCGTCAGATGAGGCCCAGGGAACGGACCGCCTCGCGCTCCTCCTCCAGCTCCTTCACCGACGCGTCGATGCGGGCGCGGGAGAACTCGTTGATGTCCAGGCCCTGGACGATCTCGTAGACGCCGTCCTTGGTGGTGACCGGGAAGGAGGAGATCAGGCCCTCCGGGACGCCGTAGGAACCGTCCGACGGGATGCCCATGGAGGTCCAGTCGCCGTCCGCCGTGCCGTTGACCCACGTGTACACGTGGTCGATGGCGGCGTTCGCGGCGGAGGCGGCGGAGGACGCGCCACGGGCCTCGATGATCGCGGCGCCGCGCTTGGCGACGGTCGGGATGAAGTCCTCGGCCAGCCACTTCTCGTCGTTCACGGTCTCGGCGGCGTTCTTGCCGGCGACCGTGGCGTGGAAGATGTCGGGGTACTGGGTGGCGGAGTGGTTGCCCCAGATGGTCAGGCGCTTGATGTCGGCGACCGTGGTGCCCGTCTTCTTCGCGAGCTGGGTCAGCGCGCGGTTGTGGTCCAGGCGGGTCATCGCGGTGAAGCGCTCGGCCGGTACGTCCGGCGCGGCGGCCTGCGCGATGAGCGCGTTGGTGTTGGCCGGGTTGCCGACGACGAGGACCTTGATGTCGTCCGCGGCGTTGTCGTTGATGGCCTTGCCCTGGGGCTTGAAGATGCCGCCGTTGGCGGAGAGCAGGTCGCCGCGCTCCATGCCCTTGGTGCGGGGGCGGGCGCCCACGAGGAGGGCGACGTTGGTGCCGTCGAAGGCGACGTTCGGGTCGTCCGTGATGTCGATGCCCTGCAGGAGCGGGAAGGCGCAGTCGTCGAGCTCCATCGCCGTGCCCTCGGCGGCCTTGAGCGCCGGGGTGATCTCCAGGAGGCGCAGCTTGACCGGCACGTCCGCGCCGAGCAGCTGGCCGGAGGCGATGCGGAAGAGGAGGGCGTAACCGATCTGGCCGGCCGCGCCGGTGACGGTGACGTTCACGGGAGTGCGGGTCATGGCGTTCTCCGTAGGACAGCTGGCGGTGGTGTCGTCCGGGTGGGACGTACAAATGATCGATCTCTTGGTATCAAGAGAGATCCACCGGTCAGGCTATCGCGCATCCGGGATCTCGGACCGCCGGGTCCGTGTGGCCCACCCCACAGAATGAAGCGGTGCGGAAGAAATGCGGGGCGGCAGGATTAGCCGCCCCCATCTCGGGCACGCGAACCGTACCCCCACGGGAGTCCGGCACAGTCGGTACCCCCCATGGCGGCCGCCTCGTTCCACCTCTCCCGGACGGGCGGCCGCCCCCTTCTCCCCTTACTGGGTGCAGCCCTTCACACCGGTCGCCAGCGTCGCGCAGGCCTTCGCCTCGCCCGCGTCCTTGACGGCGACCATCGGCGTGTAGGCGATGGTGTCGCCGGCCTGGGTGATGCTGTCGTTCTCCTTGGCCTTGCCGGCGGTGACCTGTACGGCGTCACCCTGAGCCGCCGCGGTGACACGGCCCCACGCGGCACCGCAGATCTTGCTGTAGCGGACCTCGACGGTGACCGTGCCGACGACGGCGGTCTTGGCGGTGGTCACGGACGCGGTGTCCTTGGTGCAGCCCATGGCCTCCGCGTCCTTGCCGGTGCAGGTGGCGCCCGTGCACTTCACACCGGCAGGGAGGGCGACGGAGCTGACCGAGGGCGAGGGTGAGGCCTTCGCGTCCGCGTTCTTCTTGCCGCCGTTGTCGGTCAGGAAGAACACGGCCGCTATGACGACGAGTACGCCGACGACGCCCGCGAGGAACATGGTCAGCCGCCGCCTGCCGTTGCCGGCCTTGTCCGGCGGCCGGGGACCCTGCGGGGGTTCGCCGTACGGGCTCGGCGTCTGCGGGGTCCAGCCGGGACCCTCGGACGCGGGCCCCGACGGCTGCGCTCCTCCTGGTGCCGGAGTCCCGACCACGGGCGGACGCCCGTCGCGCGAAGGCCCCTGATAGCCGACCAGCCCCCAGGAGTTGGCGCCGGACGAGCTCCCCGAGGAACCGGAGCCCTTCGGCGGACTCTCCGGCTCCCGGGTGCCCGGCGACTGCAGTACGTCCGGCGCTTCTCTGCCGCCCGACGAGGTCGGCTGGGCCGGCACCGTCGGCGCCACTCCCGCAGGTCCCGCGATCCCCGGCGTCACCGTCGCGCTGCCGGACTTGCGGGCCGTCTTGGCCGCCTTGGCGTTGGCACCGGCGGGGGCCGCCCCGAACTCCCCGAGCGCGGCCCGCGCCTGGGAGATCCGGATGGCCTCCATGGTCATGTCGTGGCGCATCTCCGAACGGCTCCAGGCCCGTTCGGCCAGCTCCCACATGGTCGTCAGATGGATCGGGCTGGTTCCCGTGACCTCGGCCAGCGCGACGATCGCACCCTTGGGCGCGAGCAGCCGGCCGTTCAGATACCGCTCCCAGGACGTCTTGCTGTAGCCCGTGCGGTCGGCCACCGACGCGATGCTCAGACCGCTGCGGTCCACGAGCCGCCGCAGCTGGCTCGCGAACTCCCTGATCTGCGGATCGAGTTCGTCCGGCAAGGCCCTCCAACGAGGCATTGCTTCCCCCTCTTCCCCCCGGTTGGTGCTGTTTGCTCTCCCGTGCGCAGAGCGTGGAGCCCCGAGCCGAGCCCCTTCTGGCTACCCACTGGGATGCGCCCATTCAGGATCTCAGTTCCCGGGGTGGGGGCGCACGGGTGCATCCAGTGTCCCACCGAGAGCCCCCTCCCCACCGCCCCGGTCGGACCCGCTCACGCTAACCCCGAGATCGAACAACCCCGTGTCAAGTTCGCTAACTTGTCGATACATCACCACGGGAGACACACATGGACAACCCCACCCGTCACGGACGTATCCACCCCACCCAAGGGCACCTCACCCGAGCACGACGGCGGCGACGACCGTGATCAGGAGCATCAGCAGGAGCAGCAGTACGGCATAGAGCAGCAGCCGTCCGCCCGGCCGGCGGTCGTCGCTCTTCTCTTCCGGGGTGTCCCACCAGGGCAGGGTCGGATCGTCCTCGTACTCCCCCTCCCCGCCCTCCCCGCTCCCCGCCGGTCTGGCCGGGCGGGGCCAGGCCTGGACGGCCAGCTCCCAGCGCACCGCGAAGCGTTCGGCCTCCGGGCCGTCGACTCCGGCGATGCGGCACAGGGCGGCGACGGCCTGCCGGGGCGGGGGCTGGGTGGCGTTGAGATAGCGGTGCCAGGAGGACTTGCTGTACGCGGTGCGGGCGCCGAGCGCGACGAGGCTGAGCCCCGTCCGGTCCTTGAGGAGCCGCAGCTGCTCCACGAAGTGCCGCACCTCCGACGGCAGATCGTCCGGCAGCGGCTGCCAGCCGCCCATCGCACACCTCCAGCGTTCGCCCGGTCCGATCTGGTGACGATGCCGACCGGCCGATGGTTCCCGCGTTGCGGAACGGTCACCTCCGTGCCACAGCGCTCTGACAGCCGTTGAACAGCCACTTCACCGTGCAGGAAGGTTGTTGCGGCGACGGTCCGTCCTTGCTCGGGGGAGAGGACGGACCGTCGTCGCGCGAGGTTCCGTACGGGCGCTAACTACTGCTCACCGTGAAGTGCAGCGTGTCCTTCAGGAACGGGATCTGCAGCCAGGGATGGGGCTGCACCATCATCGCCAGCAGCACAATCGCCAGACCGAGTCCGCCGTACGTGACGATGTCCGTGAACCGGGAGCGTACGGCGAGCATGCCGACGTCCGGCAGCACCCAGCGCATGACCGCACCGGCCACCAGGGCGACCCCGATCAGCAGGGTGCCGATCCGGAAGGCGTCCAGCGCGGTCAGCAGCAGGCCGAGCGCGACCAGGGCGAGCACGGCGAGGATCGGCCACTGCCGGGCGGGCGCCGGCGCGTCCCCGGGCGCGGCCCGGCCGCCGCCCTCCGGACGCGCGGTGTCCCGCGTGAACAACGGAAACCGCCGAGTCGCCCGCCGCGGCACCCCCCGCGCATCCGGCACACTGATCGCATCCCGCACCGTCTGCTCGGCCTGCACCTCGGGGTCGAGCACGTCACGCCCCGGGTCCGCCACCTCACGCTGAACACCATCCACGCCACGCTCGGCGACCTGCGCCTCACGTCGGACGCCATTGACGTCGTGCCCGGGGTCCGCCACCTCACGCTGGACGCCGTTCACATCGCGCCCAGGGGCCTGCGCCTCGCGCTCGGGATGCTCCTTGTCGCGCCGGACGCCGTTCACCTCACGGCCGGAGACCTGCGCCTCACGCTGAACGCCGTGCACCTCACGCTCCGCTCCCTTCCCCGCACGCCCGGCTTCGGCCTGGTGCTCGCGGTTCTGCGGGTCGCGCCCGGCGGCCTCGGCCTCGGAGCCCTGCGCCCGACGGCCGACGGTCCTCGCGTCCCGTCCGGCGGCCTCGGCCTCACGCCCGGAACCCGGCGCCGCCCCACTCCCCGCGACCTCGGCCCGGCACCCGGCATTCTGCGCCCCGCGCCCGGCGGCCTCGGCCTCGGAGCCCTGCGCCCGACGGCCGACGGTCTTCGCGTCCCGTCCGGCGGCCTCGGCCTCACGCCCGGAACCCGGCGCCGCCCCACTCCCCGCAGCCTCGGCCCGGCGCCCGGGATTCTGCGCCCCGCGCCCCGCGGCCTCGGCCTGGTGCTCGGGGCTCTGTGGGTCGCGCCCGGCTGTCCCAGCCGCGTGCCCGGCCTCGGCCCCCCTCTGGGAGCCCTGTGCCGTCCGCTCGGAATCCCTCGCCTCAGCCGACACTGCGCTCCGCCGCCTCGACCACGTTGACGAGCAGCTGGGCGCGGGTCATCGGGCCGACGCCGCCCGGGTTCGGGGAGATCCAGCCGGCCACCTCGGCGACGCCGGGGTGGACGTCGCCCACGATCTTGCCCTCGGCGCTGCGGGAGACACCGACGTCGAGGACGGCGGCGCCGGGCTTGACGTCCTCGGGCCGGATCAGGTGGGCGGAGCCGGCGGCGGCGACGATGATGTCCGCCTTCTTCAGGTGGGACGACAGGTCGCGGGTGCCCGTGTGGCACTGGGTCACCGTCGCGTTCTCGCTGCGGCGCGTCAGCAGCAGGGGCATCGGGCGGCCGATCGTCACCCCGCGGCCGACGACCACGACCTCCGCACCCTTGATCTCGACGCCGTAGCGGCGGAGGAGGGTGAGGACGCCGTTCGGGGTGCAGGGCAGCGGGGCCGGCTCGTTCAGGACCAGGCGCCCGAGGTTCATCGGGTGGAGCCCGTCCGCGTCCTTGTCCGGGTCCATCAGCTCCAGGATGCGGTTCTCGTCGATGCCCTTGGGAAGAGGCAGTTGGACGATGTAGCCCGTGCACGCCGGGTCCTCGTTGAGCTCCCGTACGACCGCCTCGATCTCCTCCTGCGTCGCCGTGTCCGGCAGTTCGCGCTGGATGGAGGCGATGCCGACCTCCGCGCAGTCGCGGTGCTTGCCGGCGACGTACTTCTGGCTGCCGGGGTCGTCCCCGACCAGGATCGTGCCGAGGCCGGGCGTGACGCCCTTCTCCTTCAGCGCCGCCACGCGGGCGGTCAGATCGGACTTGATCGCGGCTGCGGTGGCCTTGCCATCGAGAATCTGGGCGGTCATGACCCCATCCTCGCGGATGACCACCCCCCGGTTCCAATCCGGGTACCGCGCGCCGTACCACCCGTCGCACACGTCCATGATCAGCCACATTGCACTTGCACAACACATGCGAATTGCCACTGGACAAGCCGCTTAGGGGTGAAGAACGATGAACGGCGCAGTATCGCGGTTCGTGTTCGGGGGGCAAACCGCTCACATCGTGTGATTCCTCCGCGCAATCCGCTTCGTCCCCGCATGTGCAACGGAGGAATACCGGCCATGAGTTTCGGCTCGCCCAACAATCCCTACGGCCAGCAGCCGCCGCAGAATCCTCAGCAGGGCTACGGCTACCCGCAGCAGCCCGCCGGTCAGCCGGGACAGCCGGGTTACGGCTACCCGCAGCAGCCCCCGCAGGGCGTCCCGCCGCAGCAGGGATACGGCTATCCCCAGCAGCCGGGCTACCCGCAGCAGCCCGGTTACCCCCAGCAGCCCGGCTACGCGCAGGGCGGCGGCTACCCCGGCGGCCCGGTGCCGAACATCGCCTCGATGGGCCGCCGCTTCGGCGCCCGCGTGATCGACGGGCTGATACTCAGCGCGGTCTACTTCGTCCTCACCTTCGCCGGCATCGCGGGTGCCGCCAACTCGATCAACGACTGCGACCCGAACTCCGCCGACTACACCACCTGCGTCAACAACGCGGGCTCGGACTTCGCGGCCAAGTTCGGCGCGGTGTTCGGCGCCCTGGCGCTGCTCAGCCTCCTCTACGAGTGGCTGATGGTCGGTCTGGTCGGCGCGACCCTGGGCAAGATGGCCGTCGGCATCCGCGTGGTGAAGGCGGACACCGGCCAGAAGCCCGGCCTGGGCTCGGCGTTCATCCGCTGGATCATCGTCCAGGTCGGCGCCCTGTTCTGCGGCATCGGCGCGCTCCTGGTCTACCTGTCCCCCTTCTGGGACAAGTCGGGCCGCCAGCAGGGCTGGCACGACAAGGCCGCGAGCACGATGGTCATCTCGAACTGACCGGCCTGCACCCACTGAAAAGTTCGCGCCAATAAATGCCAAGGGCCGTGTCTCACCCGTCCGAGGGGGACACGGCCCTGGTGCGTCGCCCTAGTCTGACGTGGGTAGCTGTCAGGCACGGGGAGACGCACCTTGTACAGCATCATCGTGGTACCTCCGCCGAGCCCGGAGGACGAGCGGGACCGCACCCGGTTCCGCCTCGCCCCCGGCGAACGCCTCACCTTCGGACGCTCCGCGCCCACCGTCGACCTGGCGATCGCGCACGAGGGCGTGTCCCGCAGAGCCGGTGAGATCACGGCGCAGGGCGCGTTCTGGATACTCAGCAACCTCAGCCGGGAGCAGACGTACGTCGTCGAGAACCCGGAGGGCGCCGGCGAGCACATCAAGGTCGGACCGGGCCGCCTGGACGCCCCGGTCCCCTTCGAGTTCTCCAGGATCGTGCTGCCGGCGGCGGGAGACCTGCTCCCCATCGAGGTCTGGGCCCCCCGCCACGACTACCTGAGCGCCGAGTCCGGCCTCACCGGTGGCACCACGGCCCCCGCCTTCTCGGTCGACCGCACCAAGCGCTACTTCGCTGTCCTTGCGGCCCTGTGCGAACCGCGCCTGCGCGGCGAACCGCATGCCCCGCTGCCCACCGTCGACCAGGTCGTGGCACGTCTGCGCCCCAACTGGCCCGCCGCCTCGCGCACTTCGGTGCAGTGGAACATCGACTACCTCGCCGTCAAGCTGCGTCTGAAGCCCGGCCCGGAGGAGGCCGACCCGGGCCCGCGCCTCAACGGCAAGAAGGAGTCCCTGGTGTCGCTGGCCCTGCGCTTCGACCTCGTACGCGAGGACGACCTGGTCGTCCTCAGGGCCCCGTGACCGAGCCGTACGCCGTCCAGGTGCCCAAGGGCTACCGGGTCGGCGTCTGGGAGGTGCGGGAACCGATCGCCACGGGCGCGTTCGGAAGCGTCTACGAGGGCCGCCGCACCGCCGACGTCCCGGGCGAGGACCTCCCGCCCACCGCCGCCCTGAAGTTCCTGCCGACCGGCACGGGCACCCCGCGCCAGCTGACCCATCTGCGTGAACTCATCGACCGCGAGATCGAGTTGCACCGCCGGCTGAAGCGGCCCCGCCTGATCCGCATGTACGAGACCCTGACGGTCGACGACCCGGCCCACCCGCCCCTGGACGGCGCCACGGTCCTCGTACTGGAGAAGGCGGAACGCTCCCTGTACGCGCTGCTGTCCGCGACCCCCCGCCCACCCGCCGGTCCCACCCTCCTCGCCCAGATCTGCGAGGGCCTGGCCCAGCTGCATCACGCGGGCTGGGTGCACGGCGACCTCAAACCGGCCAACGTCCTGCTGATGAAGGACGGTTCGGCACGCCTGGCCGACTTCAACATGGCGGCGGAACTGGAAGGCACCCACGCGTACACGCCGGCGTTCTCGACGCCCGACTACACCCCACCGGAGTTGTTGTGGTCGGAGATCGGTGAACGGGGCCGCCGCATCCGCCCGTCGGCGGACGTCTGGGCCTTCGGCGTCCTCGCACACCTGATCCTGACCGACTCCTTCCCCCTCCCCGGCGGCACCCCGACGGCCCGCCGCGACGCGGCCGCCGCCTACGCCCGCGGCACCGACGAACTGCGCCTGTCCCCCGAACTCCCGGACGCCTGGCGGGAGATCGTCCGCGACTGTCTGTCCCGTACGCACGCCGACCGCATCGCCACGGACGCGCTGCTGCGGCGCGTGGAGCAGGCGGCGGGCACGGGCCGCTCGCCCCGACCGCCGCGCCGGCGCCGGGCGGTGGTGGCGGTGGGCGCGGCGCTGGCGACAGCGGCGATGGCGACTGCGGGCTACGCCATCAGCCACTGGGCGGGGCCCGATGGCAACGATGCCAAGAACGCCCCGACCCCGTCCGCGACCTACGGCGCCGCCGAACTCCGCACGGACAGAGGCATCCCCACCCGGTACCGCCGCCTGATCGTCGACTCGGCCCACGCATGCTCCAAGCCCGAGGTCACCCCCGCCCTCATCGCGGCGATGCTGAAGTCGGAGAGCGACTTCGACCCGAATCTCTCGGACCCGTCCGTCCCCGGCGGCGGCGAGTACGGCATCGCCCGCTGGACCCCGGGCGTCCTGCGCTGGTGGATCCGCGCCGACGGCGCCCCGGCCTCCGCGACCCCCACCCCACCGCTCACCCCCGGCCAGTCCATCCCGGCGATGGGCCGCTACCTCTGTTTCATCGACCAGGGCCTGAAGACCTCCCTGAAGGGCGACCGCCGCGTGCTGATCGCCGCGTCGTACCGGACGTCGTACAAGAAGGTGAACGCCACGGGCGGCGTTCCCCCGAAGAACCGCGCCTACGCCGCCCGTGTCGCCCACTACCTCAAGGAGTACGCGCCTCCGGGCAGGAAGTGACCCTCAGAGTTCCGAGGTACCCCCCGCGCTCGGCCCGGGGCACGGTGTTCGTGTCCACCAACGGGGGTGGCACAACCGGAGGGACACCGACCATGAAGCGCATCCTGGCCACGTTCGGCGCGGCAGCGGTACTGGCGGCGGGAGCCGTCACCCTGACACCCGCGAGCGCGTCCGCCGCGTCCGGCTGCTGGGGGAACGCCGGCACGAAGACCGACCCGGACGGTCGCACCTACACCGCCCACTACTGCCACGCCTACCAGAGCGGCGACATCATCTGGTACCGCAACAAGATCGGCGAGCTGTACGCCGGCGACAACTGGTTCGTCTGCCAGACGAAGGACCCGAG
This sequence comes from Streptomyces sp. NPDC001617, assembly GCF_053596855.1. Taxonomy (NCBI): domain Bacteria; kingdom Bacillati; phylum Actinomycetota; class Actinomycetes; order Kitasatosporales; family Streptomycetaceae; genus Streptomyces; species Streptomyces sp. NPDC001617. Next base: position 5,642 of record NZ_JBSFHA010000033.1, on the reverse strand, counting down.
CTACCCCAACCCGCCCGTGGGCAGCGCCCGCAACGACTGGTGGCTCTACACCCAGGGCGACACCGGCAGCGAGCACCACGCCTGGGGCTGGTTCCCGGCGACGAAGATCTCGGGCGGCGGCAACTACGAGCCCATCCCGGGCCTCCCCACCTGCTGACGCCCACACCACCGCGGTCTCCGGTCCCCTCGGGGGAGGGCCGGAGACCGCGGCCCTGTACGCCGGAGGCGCCGGCGGTACTTCCCGGAGTACGGCCGGTGCGGGTGTGACCCCTGCTAACCTCGCGCCTGGAAACGGCACTTGAGGTACCGCGCGACTCGGGGGAAGGCATGGCGGACCAGCGACCAGGACCGCCGGAGCCTCCGGCGTCCGGCGAAGTCGCGCTGCGGCAGACCGGAGCGACTGCGCTCAGGTCCACCGATCCGACGCTCATCGGCCCCTACCTACCGCTCGGGCTGCTCGGCAGCGGCGGCATGGGCAAGGTGTATCTCGCCCGCCTGGCCGACGGGCAACCCGGGCTCGCCGCGGTGAAGGTCATCAGGCCCGAGTACGCCGAGGACGCCGACTTCCGGCGGCGCTTCGACCGGGAGGCCACCGTGCACGCCCGGATCGGGGCGCCGTACACACCGGAGTTGTGGGGCACCGGCTTCGAGCCCGAGGCCGACCTGCTGTGGATGGCCACGGAGTACCTGCCCGGCCTCAACCTGTCGGACGCCGTCAAGGAGTGCGGCGTACTGGAGCCGGCCGGGGCATGGCGGCTGGTGGACGGCCTCGGGCGGGCGCTGACCGCGCTCGCCGACTCCGGGATCGTGCACCGGGACTTCAAGCCGTCGAACGTCATCCTGACCGCACAGGGCGTGCACGTCATCGACTTCGGTATCGCGCAGGCGGCCGACGCGAGCGCGCTCACCAGCACCGGGCACCGGGTCGGCACTCCCGCCTTCATGTCGCCGGAGTACCTCAGGGAGGGCCGCTGCGACACCGCCTCGGACGTGTTCTCGTTCGCCAGCACCCTGGCCCACGCGATCACGGGCCACGCGCCCTTCGGCGACGGCACCGGCATGGACGTACTGCACCGCGTCGCGTCCGAGGAGCCCAGCGCCGAGATCATCGGCGAGGTGGAGGCGGCCGACCCGGCACTCGCCGCGCTCCTGAGGAGCTGCCTCGCCAAGGATCCCGCCGCGCGGCCGACTCCGCAGGACCTGGTCGACAGGGCGGCGGCACATCCCCCTGCGACGGCATGGCAGGAGCCGCTGAACTCCCAGCTCCTGTCCCGGCGCCACGCGCACGACGCCCTGCTCCGCGTCTGCGCACAGCAGCCGACGGCGCCCGCACCCGTTGCGCCCACTCCCACGGTGCGGGTGACGTTCCCCTCTCCCGCCCCCGGCTTCGGCCCGCCGATACCGGTTCCGGCGCAGCCACCGGCTCCCGAACCGGCCGGGAACGGCAGGAAGTTGTACGTCGCCCTGGTCGCGGGGCTCGCCGTGGCCGTCGTGGCGCTGACCGCTTTCCTGCTCACCCGCCCGGACTCCACGGCGTCCACCGCCGGATCCGCTTCCCCCACGGCGACGGTCGCGAGCGGCGCGGACGGCTCCGGCGATGCGCCGTCGCCCACCACCTCGGCATCCAACTCACCGTCGCCCAAGGGCGGGACGACGGCCATGGTCGGCACGGCGACCGGCGACGACCAGGGCGTCGGCGGCACGCACACCACGCGCCCCGCCACCACGCCCACGACCAAGGCACCGGGCCAGAGCACTCCGAGCCCCACCCCGACGAAGACGACGCCCACACCGGCCCAACCGCCGTGGCTCACCCAGTGCACGTACTACTCGGGCACCGAACTCACCCAGCTCGGTGACAAGAACCAACGCGTCGTCCAGGTGCAGTGCATGCTCACCAAGCGCGGCTACAGCGTCGGCAGTTCGGGCGTGGACGGCCAGTTCGGCAAGGACACCGACGCGGCGGTGCGGACGTTCCAGAGCGACAAGGGGCTGGAGGTCGACGGCCAGGTGGGCCCCAACACCTGGGCGGCGCTGCGCAGTTCCACGTAGCGCCGCCTCTCGGGTGTGCGGGGGTCAGTGGAAGAAGTGCCGCGTCCCCGTGAAGTACATCGTCACGCCCGCCTTCTTCGCGGCCTCGACAACGAGCTCGTCGCGGACCGAGCCGCCCGGCTGGACCACGGCCTTGACGCCGGCCTCGGTGAGGATCTCCAGGCCGTCGGGGAAGGGGAAGAACGCGTCCGAGGCGGCGTAGGAGCCGCGGGCCCGCTCCTCGCCGGCCCGCTCGACCGCCAGCTTCGCGGAGTCGACGCGGTTGACCTGGCCCATGCCGACGCCGACCGAGGCGCCGTCCTTGGCGAGGAGGATGGCGTTGGACTTCACGGCGCGGCAGGCCTTCCAGGCGAAGGCCAGCTCGGCGAGTTCGGCGGGCGACAGCGCCTCGCCGGTCGCCAGGGTCCAGTTGGCGGGGTCGTCGCCGTCCGCCTGGAGGCGGTCCGTCACCTGGAGGAGGGCGCCGCCGTCGATGGGCTTGACCTCGGCCGGGTGGGAGGGCGCGGCCGGGGCCTTGAGCACCCGGATGTTCTTCTTCTTGGTGAGGGCCTCGAGGGCGCCGTCCTCGTAGTCCGGCGCGACGATGACCTCGGTGAAGATCTCGGCGACCTGCTCCGCCAGCTCCTTCGACACCGGACGGTTGACGGCGATCACACCACCGAACGCCGACAGCGGGTCACACGCGTGTGCCTTGCGGTGCGCCTCCGCCACGTCCGAACCGACCGCGATACCGCACGGGTTGGCGTGCTTGATGATCGCCACGGCCGGCTCGTCGTGATCGTAGGCGGCACGGCGGGCGGTGTCCGTGTCCGTGTAGTTGTTGTACGACATCTCCTTGCCGTGCAGCTGCTCGGCCTCCGCGAGACCGACACCGGTGCCGTCGACGTAGAGCGCGGCGGGCTGGTGCGGGTTCTCGCCGTAGCGGAGGGTGCTCTTGCGCTGCAGGGCGGCAGCGACGAAGTCGGGGAACTGGGAGTCGTCGACGGGCGCGTAGGCGCTCGCGAACCAGCTCGCGACCGCGATGTCGTACTCGGCGGTGTGCCGGAAAGCCTCCGCCGCGAGCCGCTTGCGGGCGGCGAGGTCGAAGCCGCCGTCCTTGACGGCCGTCAGGACGTCCGCGTACCGGGCCGGGCTGGTGACCACCGAGACCGACGGGTGGTTCTTGGCGGCGGCGCGCACCATCGACGGACCGCCGATGTCGATCTGCTCCACGCACTCGTCCGGGGTCGCGCCGGAGGCGACGGTCTCGCGGAAGGGATACAGGTTGACGACGACCAGGTCGAACGGCTCCACGCCCAGCTCGGCGAGCTGCTCGCGGTGGCTCTCCAGCCGCAGGTCGGCGAGGATGCCCGCGTGCACCTTGGGGTGCAGGGTCTTGACGCGGCCGTCCAGGCACTCGGGGAAGCCGGTGAGCTCCTCGACCTTGGTGACGGGGACGCCGGACGCGGCGATCCTCGCGGCCGTGGAGCCGGTGGAGACGAGCTCGACGCCGGCCTCGTGCAGCCCGCGCGCGAGCTCCTCCAGACCCGTCTTGTCGTAGACACTGACGAGCGCACGACGGATGGCCCGCTTGCCGCTCTCGGCCGTGACAGTGCTGTCGGCGGTCACTGGATAACTACCTTTCGTCCCTCAATGCGATGGCCGTTGCGGGCGATCCGCCCCACGACCTCGACGAGCAGCCTTCGCTCGACTTCCTTGATGCGCTCGTGCAGAGCGCTCTCGTCGTCCTCGTCCCGGACCTCCACCACGCCCTGAGCGATGATCGGTCCGGTGTCGACGCCGTCGTCGACGAAGTGGACGGTGCAGCCGGTGACCTTGGCGCCGTACGCGAGCGCGTCGCGCACACCGTGGGCTCCCGGAAAACTGGGCAGGAGTGCGGGGTGGGTGTTCACGAACCGTCCGCCGAAGCGCGCGAGGAACTCCTTCCCCACGATCTTCATGAACCCGGCGGAGACGACGAGGTCGGGCTCGTGGGCCGACACGGCCTCGGCGAGGGCCGCGTCCCACTCCTCACGCGTCTCGTAGTCCTTGACCTTGCGGACGAAGGTCGGCAGCCCGGCACGCTCCGCGCGTGCGAGCCCTTCGATGCCCTCCCGGTCCGCGCCGACGGCCACGATCTCGGCACCGTAGGCCTCTACTCCGGTGCTCGCGATCTCGTCGAGAAGCGCCTGCAGATTGGTGCCGGATCCGGAGACCAGCACGACGAGGCGCTTGACCACGGGCTTGGCGGCCACGGTGGGGCCCTTTCTCGGGGGAGCGTTCTTCGAGCGGACGGCCCGTACACCTGTTCTTGTACATTCGTACGAATGCATTGCGCCCCGGGATACGGGGAAGTCTACGAAGCGGCCGACCGTCAGCAACGATACCGGCACACGGGGCGGCCCCCTCGGGACGGGGGCGTGGCCGGAAGGTAGCGTCTGGGAGGGGCTGGTTCGGGAACGTGCTTGTCGTGCGGTGCGTTCACGGGGTGACAGCTCATGCAGAACCAGCCGTATCCACCGAGTTCGCCAAGTTCACGAAGTTGCCGAAGTTCACGAAGCCACGTTCACCAAGGGGAAGACGCTCTCTTGATGTCGGACCGCAGTCTGCGACTCCTTACGCTCCCCCCGCTCCCGGCCCAGGGAGAGGAGCGCGGCGCCGCGCTGCTGCGTGAGCGCCCGGCCTCACCGCCCGACGCGCCTTCGGACCAGAAGAACGCGGACCAGAAGAACGAGGGTGCCCGGGACGGCTCCGCACACTCCCCCCAGGACGACAACCCGTTCGCCCCGCCGCCGGAGGGCACGCCCGACCGCCCCTGGCAGCCGCGCCGCCCGGCGAAGGGCGAGGACGGCTCGGACGGCGACGACAGCTCCCCGTGGGGCAACCAGTGGAGCGACCGCCAGCCCGGCCGTTCCCCCGGCGGCTTCGGCGAGCGCCCCGGCGGCCCGCCGCCCGGCCCCGAGGGCCCGAGCGGCCCGCCCTCCGGTTCCGGAATGCGCTGGGACCCCACCGACCCCGTCCAGCGGCGCGCCCGCTACTCCCTGCTCTGCGGCATGTGGGCCTTCTTCTTCGCCCTGTTCAGCTGGCCGTACGTGGCGCTGCTGCTGGGCGCCCTGGCGGTCTACTGGGGCGTGAGCGCCCTGCGCGCCAAGCCCCGCACCCCCGACGCCACCTCCGCCCCCGCCCATGACCAGCCCTCCCGTCCCCAGACAACAGCGGCGGTGAGCGGCCTGGTCACGGCCTCCCTCGCCATCGCCCTGGTCGCCACGACCTTCGCGGCCCAGCTGGTCTACAGCGACTACTACACCTGCACGAACGACGCCCTCACCAACGAGGCGAAGCAGTCCTGCACGACACTTCTGCCGAAGGAGCTGCGGGGGTTGCTGGGGCAGAACCCCTGACGGAGGCTGCCTTCCAGCCCGTCCGGCGTCCGAGACAGAACAGCCGACGGGACGTCTTCCGGCCCGTCCGGCGTTCGAGACAGAACGGCCGACGGGACCTCTTCCAGCCCGTCCGGCGTTTGAGGACGAGGCCGTTCAGGCCGAAGCGGGGGTCTGGGGGCGGCAGCCCCCATAATCTGAGTAAGGAATATCACACGTAATTACTACATT
>NZ_JBSFHA010000032.1:34765-98388 GCF_053596855.1 Streptomyces sp. NPDC001617 | reverse complement strand
CAAAAACACTAAGGCCCGTACCCTTGATGGATCCGGGCCTTCGACTTCAGTAGCGGGGACAGGATTTGAACCTGCGACCTCTGGGTTATGAGCCCAGCGAGCTACCGAGCTGCTCCACCCCGCGCCGTTGTTCGGCAACCGTATCACGACGCGGGACGGGCATTTGATCAGCCGCTGCCCGAGCTCTTGCTCGGGCTGGGACTGCTGCTCGGGCTGCCGCTCGGACTCGGGGTGCTACTGCCCTTGTTGCCACTGCCGCCACTGGTTTTGTCGGCCTTGGCCTGTGCCTCTTCGGCCCGCTTGAGCGCGTCCTCGAGGTCCTTCTGAGCCTCGCCGTACGCCTTCCAGTCCCCCTTCTTCAGGGCCGTCTGGCCGGCGTCGAAGGCCTTCTGGGCATCGTCGAGCGCCTGCTGGACCGTCGGGTTGCTGGACGTCGGTGGCGTGGTCGTCCCCTGGTCCGGTGGTGGAGTGGTCGAACTCTCCGCTCCGAAGACCTTGTTGAGGGCCTGGTCGAGCGTGTCCTCGAACGCGGTCTTGTCGCCGTAGCTGACCAACACCTTGCGCAGGAGGGGGTACTTGAGTCCACCACCGCGTACGTAGACCGGCTCCACGTACAGCAGTCCTCCGTCGAGCGGCACGGTCAGCAGGTTGCCGTACTCGATGTCGGAGTCGCCGCCCTTGAGCAGCTTGATCGATTCGGCGATGTCCTGTTCGGAGTTGAACTGGCTCTGCACCTGTTTGGGTCCGTCGACCGTCGTGCTCGTCGGCAGTTTCAGGATTCTGATCTTGCCGTAGTCGCTCGATCCCGCCTCGGCGTCGACCGACATGAACGCGCTCAGGTTGTCACGCCCGTTGGGCGTGAACGTCGTCGTCAGCGAGAACGTCTGTGCCGACTGGTCCGGCATCTTCATGCTCAGGTAGTACGGCGGCACCGCGTTGCCCGACTGGTTCGTCGGGTCGTTGGGCACCTGCCACACCTCGCTGCCGGTGAGGAAGGTCTGCGCGTTGGTCACGTGGTAGCGGGTCAGCAGCTCGCGCTGGACCTTGAACAGGTCCTGCGGATAGCGCAGATGGTCCATCAGGGAGTGCGAGATGGCGGTCCTGGGCTTCACCGTGTTCGGGAAGGCCTTCATCCAGGTCTTCAGGACCGGGTCCTTGGTGTCCCACTGGTAGAGCTTGACCTGGCCGGTGTACGCGTCGACGGTCGCCTTCACCGAGTTGCGGATGTAGTTGACCTGGTTCTGCTGGGCCACCACCGCGCGCGAGTTGTTGCTCGCGGTCAGCGAGTCGGCCGTCGTATCGCCGAGGGTCGTACGGGAGGCGTACGGGTATCCGTTCGTCGTCGTGTACGCGTCGACGATCCACTGGATACGGCCGTCCACCACCGCCGGATAGGCGTCGCCGTCGATGGTCAGCCAGGGCGCCACCGCCTCGACGCGCTCCTTGGGCGTGCGGTTGTACAGAATCCGCGAACCCTCGCCGATCGCCCCGGAGTAGAGGATCTGCGGCTCGCTGAACGCCACCGCGTACGCCGCGCGGTTGATCGGGTTGGCGAGGTTGACGCCGCTCTTGCCCTTGTAGCTGGTGGTCTTCTCACCGCTGTCGTCGGAGTAGTCGATCTCCTTCTGGGGACCGCCGACGATCGAGTACGTGGTCGTCTTCTCGCCGTAGTAGATCTGCTGCTTGTACTCCCCCAGGTCACCGGTGGAGGGCAGATCGGACTCGGTGAAGACCGGCTGGCCGTTGGCGTCCGCCGCGGTGCCCTTGGCGGCGACCACGCCGTAGCCGTGGGTGTAGCGGAAGTGGTCGTTGATCCAGTTGTTCTTCGGAATGCCGGCGAGGTTCAGCTCCCGCAGACCGATGACCGTGTCCTGGATCTTGCCGTCCTTGGTGTAGCGGTCGACGTCCAGGTTGGTCGGGAACCCGTAGTAGTTCCTGATCTGCTGGAGCTGCTGGAACGTCGGGGAGACCACGTTCGGGTCCAGGATGCGGATGCTCGCCGTGGAGTCGACGTCGTCGCGCAGCTTGGTCTTGTCCGTGGTCTTGCTGGTGCCCGAGTAGTCGCTGACCTTGGTGTCGTCGATGCCGTACGCCTCGCGCGTCGCCTTGAGGTTCTTCTGGACGTACGGGGCTTCCTTGGCCTGCTCGTTGGGCTGGACCTGGAACTTCTGGACGATCGCCGGGTAGAGACCGCCGATCAGGATCGCCGAGAGCACCATCAGGCCGAAGCCGATCACGGGCAGCTGCCAGGTGCGCCGCCACAGGGTGGCGAAGAACAGCAGCGCGCAGATGACGGCGATGCAGAACAGGATGGTCTTCGCCGGCAGGTACGCGTTGGCGTCGACGTACCTCAGGCCGGTCCAGCTGTCCGTCGCCTTGAAGTCGCTGGACTTCACCGCGAGGCCGTACCGGTCGAGCCAGTACGCGACCGCCTTCAGGGCCACGAAGATGCCGAGCAGCACCGAGAGATGACCGGTCGCGGCGCCGGTGGCACGCGCGCCCGGGGAGGTGATCCTCAGACCGCCGTACAGGTAGTGCGTGAGCGCGGCGGCGATCAGGGAGAGGATCGCGGCGGCGAAGCCGAAGCCGAGCAGGAAGCGGTACCAGGGCAGGTCGAAGGCGTAGAAGGAGACGTCGAGGTGGAACTGCGGGTCCTTCTGGTGGAAGGGCACGCCGTTGACCCACATCAGCCAGGTGCGCCACTGGCTCGACGCCGAGGCACCGGCGATCAGGCCCACCAAGGCGGTGATCCCGAGCAGCAGCCACTTCTTGTACGGCGCGATGCCCATCCGGTAGCGGTCGAGGTTCTGCTGCTCCATCGACATGGCGCTCAGCGGCGGTCGCAGCCGGTGCGCGAGCCAGATGTTGAGGCCGACCGCGAGGGCCATCAGCAGGCCGAAGACGAAGAACAGCCCGATCTTGGTCCACAGGGTGGTGGTGAAGACGGACGAGTACTTCACGGAGCGGTACCAGAGCCAGTCCGTCCAGAAGCCCGCGAACATGGTGAACGCCATGCCGAGCACGGCAAGGACGCCCAGTGTCATGAGCAGGGTCCGGACACGCCGGGACGGGCGGCCCACTCTGATCCGTGGCCCCGTCGGGCCTCCGCCGCGGTCCGGCATCTGGAAAGCCAAGGTGCGCACCTCGAAGTCGCTGTCGGTTCGTCAGGTCCGCGTCTTCACGGACCTTCCGTGGCCCCCCGTGATCGTGGGCCCACACCTATGCAACTTACTCACCGTTTACTCGGTTCCCGATTCCGGCCATGAACGAGGCAGGATTGTGACCATGTCCAACACCCCCATGGCAGCGAACCCGCTCACCCGGGCCGTACTCGAGATCGACGAGTACGCCTCCGGCCTCGGCTGGGACCAGCCCGCCCGCCTTTTCGCCCTCGTCGACACCGCTCGACTGCGGACCCAGGAACCCGCTCTCGCGGCCCAGCTCGGCCTGGAGGACGAACAGGAGTCCACCGGTCTCACCCCGATCGAGCAGGACGAGGTTCCCACGGGCAAGCCGCTCGACGAGTTCCTCGGCACGATCGCCTGGCCCGACGCGGTGGCCGGCTGCGCGCTCACGGTGGAGCGGCTGATGCTGCCGCCGTCCGCGGAGGCGTCGGTCCCGGAGGGCCTGAACGAGAAGAAGCTCACCCAGTGGGTGGCCCAGCACCCGGACCGTCAGGAGGTCCGGATGACGGTGGCGGTCCTGCGCGACGGCACCCGCGAGTCGGCCCTGCGCCTGCGCGACAAGGACACCCCGACGGAGGTCCTCACGGGCGGCGACCTGGTCCCGGGCCTCGCTCAGGCACTGTCGGCGACGTTCGAGGACTGACCTCCTCACGTACGACGACGGGGGCGCCCTCTGCATCGAGGGCGCCCCCGTCGCCGTACCGAACCCGTGCCGTGTCAGCCCTTGGTCGTGCACTTCGGCAGGTCGGCGGTGTCGCCGCTGCGGATGTCCTTCAGCGCGCCGAGGGCGTCGCCGATGGTGTTCACCTTGACCAGCCGCAGCCCGCTCGGGGTGTCCTTGGCGGCGGCCGCGCAGTTCTCGGCGGGCGTCAGAAAGTACTGGGCGCCCTTGCTGCGCGCGCCGACCGTCTTCATCTCGATGCCGCCGATCGGGCCGACCTTGCCGCCGTCGTCGATCGTGCCGGTGCCGGCCACGAACTTGCCGCCGGTGAGGTTGCCCGGGGTGAGCTTGTCGTAGATGCCGAGCGAGAACATCAGACCGGCGCTGGGCCCGCCGACGTCGGCGAGCTTGATGTCGATGGTGAACGGGAAGGTGTGATCGGTCCCCGCCGAGATCCCGACGATGGCCCGCTTCGCGCCACTGTCGTCGGACGTGGCCGTGGTGATCGTGACCTTCGCGGTCTTGGTCGCCGTCTTGTTCGCCTTCTCGGCGGCGGCCTGCTCCTTGGCGGGCACGACGGTGAAGACGACGTCCTGACCGGGCTTGTGCTTGGTCACCAGCTTGGCGACGTCGGTCGGCTCCTTGACGGTCGTACCGTCGACGGCCTTGATGACGTCCCCGGCGTGCAGCTTGCCCTCGGCGGGCGAGTTCTTCACCACCGTGGAGACGATCACCCAGGACTTCACCGGGATGCCGAGCTCCTTGAGAGCCGCCACCTTGGCGCTCTCCTGGGACTGGCTGAACTCCTCGGCGTTCTCCTGGGTCGACTGCTCCTCGGTCTTGCCGTCCGGGTAGAGCGTGTCGTGCGGCACGACCTTGTTGTCATGGGCCAGCCACCCGTACACGGCCTCGACGAGGTTCATCCTGTAGTCGGCACTGGTGACCCGGACCGTGGTCATGTTGAGATGCCCGCTGGCCGCGTAGGTCTTGCGCCCGGAGATCTGCAGCACCGGCTCGCCGTCGTGGTCCCCCAGCGTGTTCACCGTCGGTCCGGGCGACATCTCCGAATACGGCACGGGGAGGAACACACCCGCGCACAGGAGCGCGATCAGCATCAGGGTGGAGGCGAGCATCGTCGCGGTGCGGCGTGGCATGCCACGACAGTACGGGACGCTCCTGTCAGCGGACCGTCAACCCCACCCCTTGCTCAGGTACCGGAGTGGGACTTGTCCATGGCTTCGCGGAAGCGCGCGTACCCGTCGAGCTCGGGTCCGTCGCTGCGGATCTTCCGGGTCCGGTTGGCCCAACTGCCCCACAGACCGGCGGCGATCCCGGCCACCAAGGGAATCAACAACCAGACGAGCGCACCCACGCCGACCTCCCAACCCCGGTGAGCGACCGCAAGAACTGACTGATCAGCAGATTAACCATCCGCACTGACAACGCTCACGCCAGGGGTGCGGTTACGCAACCGGAGGACCGACTCAGGGATTTCACCCGCGTCGGCGGAAGAGCTCAGCAGGCGCCGACCCACTCCTCGGTGCCGTCGGAGAAGGTCTGGTGCTTCCAGATCGGCACCTCGTGCTTGAGATCGTCGATCAGCTTCCGAGAGGCCTCGAAGGCCTCCCCCCGGTGCGGACACGAAACGGCGACGACGACGGCGAGGTCCCCTACCACCAGGTCCCCCACCCGATGCACAGCGGCCAACGCCCGCACCGGATACTCCGCGACGACCTTCTCCGCGATCCGCCGCATCTCGGCCTCGGCGCTGGGGTGGCACGAATACCCGAGCCGATCCACATCGGCACCCCCGTCATGATTCCGCACGGTCCCCACGAACAGCGTGGTTCCCCCGGCCGCGTCGTCCCCGACGGCCCGAAAGACCTCGTCCACGGAGAGCGGCGTCTCACGCACGGCGATGAGCCTGATGGGGTCGTACGCAGCCTGCTCGCCGGGATGGTCGTGGATAGATGCCATGCGCCCATCGTGCCTCACACGTCTGACAACGCGGAATACGACTTTCACCAGTCACGCGCGCGTGCAGCTTTGGAGCGTCCTACAGAACCTCGCGCAAAGACGAAAGACCACCATCCCGAACCCCCACCCTCTCCACACCGGGCCTCTGTATTCCAGCCCGTCCGGCGTTTGAGGACGAGGCCCTTCGGGCCGATGGGGGTCCAGGGGGCGGAGCCCCCTGGACGGGGTCGAAGGGGCGGCAGCCCCTGGGGAGGGGATGGGCAGGGGCGGCGGGGGCGAGAAACCCGGACGCCCGCCCCCTCAGATCCGCCGCCGAGCCTTCCGCGCCCGCCGCACCACGGCCGCCGCACCCAGCAGCGCCACCGTCGCCCCCGCGGCCCCCGCCGCCGTCGCGTCCTTCCGCCCCAGGCGCCGCCCGGCAACCGTGTGCCGCCCGGAGACCTCCTCGAGCAGTTCTGCGAGCACTTCCTCATTGGTCCACTGCGGCCGCCACCCGGCGTCGTGCAGCCGGCTCCCGCTCACCACCCAGGGGTACATCGTGTACGCGAGATCCCCGGCCGGCGAAGGCGTCAGCCCGATCCGGTGCAGCCGAGCCGCGGCGCCGAGCGCGACCGCCGACGGCAGCTCCATCCGCCGGATCCCGCTGAGCTCCTCGACCTCCTCCTGCTCCAGCCACCCGTCACACCCGACCGCGAGCTCCCCCTCGACCTTCTCCACGACGGCGTACTCCAGGGCACTGCACAGGTCCTCGACGTGACAGAACTGCCAGGCAGGCCGCGACCCGGCGACGACAAGCAGCCGAGGCGACTCGAAGTACCTGGTCAGCGCGGTGTCGGTGCCTCCGACCAGAACAGCGGGGCGTACGACGGTGACGTTGAGCCCCGGGTGCGCGCGGGGCGCGCGCCGCGCGAGCCGTTCGATCTCCAGCAGGTCACCCACTCCGGTGGCCTCGGCCGTGGCCCGCAGCTCGGCGTCCTCCGACAACGGCAGCTCGTTGTCCGGCAGCGCCCCGTACACCATCGAGGAGGTGCACAGCACGACCCGGTGGACCCCGGCCGCCGCGGCGGCGGTCAGGACGGTCTGTGTCCCCCGTACGTTGTACGCCGTTCGGGCGGCCGCGTCGGTCTCGAGGTCGAGATCGAGCGCCAGATGCACCACCACATCGGCCCCGCGCAACTTCTCCGCGATGGCCGGATCCCGCACATCGAGGATGTGCCACTGTGCCGCCGCGCACTCGCCGCGCCGCTCGTCGATGGCGATGACCTGCTTGATCTCCTCCGACGCGGCGAGCCGCTCGGTGAGCAGCGCTCCGACGCCGGTCGCGGCACCGGTCACCGCGACGACGGGCCCGCGCACCGTCGGCGGGGTTGCTTCGTTTCGCGCTGCGCGAACCTGCGGATCTGGGGAACTCACCGGGCGTCTCCAGCGGTTGTCTTCAGTAAGAACGCGAGTGACGCGTCCGTACCAGGTGGCATCCATCCTGCCGCAGGCCAAGAGTCGGCGAAGCACCGAGGCCCGAACCGCCCATGGTGTCTACGCTGGGTGGTGTTATCGGGCAGCCGTGCCGTCGGAGACAACCGGCGGCCTTACCAGCCGAGGAATCCCGTGAGTGACACCCCATTCGGATTCGGCCTTCCGCCGGAGGAGCCGGAAGACGGCGACGAGGGCAAGAAGAAGGACCAGCAGAGCGGTGGTGGTCAGGGCCCGGCCAACCCGTTCGGTTTCGGCGGGCTGCCCGGCGCCGGGGGCTTTGGCGGCCCCGGTGCGGACAACCCGCTCGCTGCCATGTTCGGTTCGCTGAACCCCACCGACCTGGGCGCCGCCTTCCAGCAGCTGGGCCAGATGCTCTCGTACGAGGGCGGCCCGGTGAACTGGGACATGGCCAAGCAGATCGCCCGTCAGACGGTCTCCCAGGGCACGTCGGACGGCACGAAGGACGCGAGCGTCGGCCCGGCCGAGCGCACCGCGGTCGAGGAGGCCGTCCGCCTGGCCGACCTGTGGCTGGACGACGCCACCTCCCTGCCGTCCGGCGCCGCCTCCGCCGTCGCGTGGTCGCGCGCGGAGTGGGTCGAGGCGACCCTGCCCGCCTGGCAGGAGCTGGTCGACCCGGTCGCCGAGCGCGTGGGCGCGGCGATGGGCGACGTCCTGCCGGAGGAGATGCAGGCCATGGCCGGCCCGCTGATCGGCATGATGCGCTCCATGGGCGGCGCCATGTTCGGCACGCAGATCGGGCAGGCCGTCGGCGTGCTCGCCGGCGAGGTCGTCGGCTCGACCGACGTCGGCCTGCCGCTCGGCCCGGCCGGCAAGGCCGCGCTGCTGCCGGTGAACATCGAGTCGTTCGGCAAGGACCTGGGCGTGCCGAAGGAGGAGGTGCGGCTGTATCTCGCCCTGCGCGAGGCCGCCCACCAGCGTCTCTTCGCGCACGTGCCGTGGCTGCGCTCGCACCTGTACGGCGCGGTCGACGGCTACGCGCGCGGCATCAAGGTCGACACCGCCAAGCTGGAGGACGTGGTCGGCCAGTTCGACCCGCAGAACCCCGAGCAGCTGCAGGACGCCCTCCAGCAGGGCATGTTCCAGCCGGAGGACACGCCCGAGCAGAAGGCGGCCCTGGCCCGTCTGGAGACGGCCCTTGCGCTCGTGGAGGGCTGGGTGGACGCGGTGGTCCACGCGGCCGCGAAGCCGCGCCTGTCGTCCGCGGACGCGCTGCGTGAGACCCTGCGCCGCCGCCGTGCGACGGGCGGCCCGGCGGAGCAGACGTTCGCCACGCTGATCGGCCTGGAGCTGCGTCCGCGCCGTCTCCGCGACGCCTCCCGCCTGTGGGCCTCGCTCACGGACGCGCGCGGGGTCGACGGCCGCGACGCCCTCTGGTCCCACCCGGACATGCTCCCCACCGCCTCCGACCTGGACGACCCGGACGGCTTCGTCCACCGCGAGCAGCTGGACTTCTCCGAGCTGGACAAGATGCTCGGCGAGGCGGCGGGCGGCTCCACCGAGAAGCGGAATCTCAAGAAGGACGAGGACGACAAGGACGACGACACCGAGTGAGCCTGTACGACGACGCGGTCCTCGTACTCAAGGGCTACGAGGGCCAGGAGGAGCTGCGCCAGGCCTATCTGGACCATCTGGCGGCCCGTCCGGACGGCATGTGGAAGGCCTGCCAGGCGGGCCACATCACGGCGAGCGCCCTGGTGATCGATCCGTCGCGGGACCGCGTTCTGCTGACGCTTCACAAGAAGCTGCAGATGTGGCTGCAGATGGGCGGTCACTGCGAGCCGGAGGACACCTCCCTGGAGGCCGCGGCCCTGCGCGAGGCCACCGAGGAGTCGGGCATCAGCGGTCTGACGCTGCTGCCGGGCGGCCCGGTCCGCCTGGACCGCCACCCGATCCCGGCCCCCTGCCACTGGCACTTCGACGTCCAGTACGCGGTCGTGGCCCCTCCCGGCGCCGTCCAGGAGATCAGCGACGAGTCCCTCGACCTGCGCTGGTTCGCGTACGACGAGGTGGCGTCCGTAGCGGACGAATCGGTCGTAAGACTGCTGGAGGCGACACGCGCCAGGCTCTGAGCCCGGCCATGGGCAAGGGGCGCCCGCACCGGCGAGCGCCCCTTACCTCTGCCTGCTGGGCCCTCAGCTCCAGACGTTCCCCTGGTTCTGCGCCCGAGCCCCGTGCTGCCCCATGCCGTACTGCGCGGCGAGGCCCGAACCGATCTGGGCGTTCTGCGGCGGCAGCAGCTCGCTCGGCTGGACCAGCGCGAAGCCGCTGCCCATGAAGCTGAGCTCCCAGCCCTCGCCGGTGTTGCCCCGGCGCCGCCACACCCCGGAGGAGTGCGTCTGCGCCTGCATCTGCACGCGCAGCCCGGTCGACCAGGCGACGATCGCGTCGGCGTCGCAGTTGACGTACTTGTCCGGCGTGACCTGCATCATCAGCGGGGCGCCGGACGTCATCAGGGCGACCTTGCCGCGGCCCGTGATGTTGAGCTGGTACTTCCCGGAGCCGGAGATGCCGTAAAGACTGTCGACGGCGATGACCTCGTGGTGCAGCGAGGAGTCCATCGCGAGGACGTAGCTGCTGTCGACGGTCAGGCCGTCCTGCTCCACGTCCACCACATGGATGTGCTGGGCGAGGTTGGCGAAGTAGACCGTGCCCTGCCCGTGGCAGCGCATCAGGCTGAGACCCTCACCGGTGTACGCACGCGCGCGTGCCTGGTTGGTGCTCTGGTACTCGGCGTCGAACTCGACGAGCCCCTGATAGGCGACCATGGTGCCCTTGCGGGCCAGGATGTCGTCGTGGCCCGTGAGGGCGACCCGCAGCAGCTGCTTGTTCTGCAGGCTGTAGCGCTCCTGGGACTGCGAGTCGTTCAAGGCGAAAAGCGGACTCTGCATGGCGTTTCTGGCTCCCCCTCAGCCCCGGAACCGGAGGCGGTCGGTGCTGTCCTCGCTGGGCTGGACGACGACGATGCCCTGACCGGAGAAGGCCATCTGGTAGGCCTCGCCGCTGCCGCGGCCGATCAGCGACTGCGCCTTGAAGCTGCGCTTGCCCTTCACCTTGAGGTTCGGGGACCAGGCGACGAGCGCGTCCGGGTCGACGTAGGTCTCGTCCTCGCCACCGCCGCAGTCGACGACGATCGGCTTGCCCCGGGAGGTCAGCGCGACCCAGCCCTGCCCGGAGATCTTCGTGTTCCACAGTCCCTGTCCGGCGAACTTCGCGAGCCCCTTGACCCGCTCGACACCCCAGGTGAGGTGGGCATCGAAGGCGAGCAGGTTGGTGGCGTTGACAGAGATGCCGTCGCCGTTGAGGTTGATGACGACGACGTTCGCGCCGTAGTCGGCGAGGTAGAGCAGTCCGTCGCCGGAGCACTTCATCAGGGGCGCGCCCTCGCCGGTCATCCAGTCACGGGCGATCTGGCGCACGGCCGGCGGGTTGGGCTCGTACTGGACGAAGCCCTCGTAGGCGATCATGGACCCCACGCGCGCGAAGAGGTCCTGCCCGCTCTGCATGGCGACCTTGAGCATGTGGTCGCCGTGGTTCTCCATACGGGCGGTGACGGGTGCGGGGGCGTAGCCCGCGAGCGGCTGGTTCATGACGGGCTCCCTCAGACCTCGTACGGCTGGACGACGATGAAGTTGCCGGGGGCTCCCCGGAACTGCAAGTTGACGCTCTCGCCGGTGTCGCCCGGGTAGGCATTGCGCCGCATACGGACCTGGCTGGAGACGATCACCTGGGAGGCTGCCGACCAGGCGACCACCGCGTTGGCGTCGGCGAACGTCGTGGGCGTGACGGGCAGCACCACGGGCGTGCCGTGCGTCTTGACGACGATGGTGCCGGTCCCCTGGAACTGCATCGTGAACAGGGCGCCCCCGGGGATGCCGTGTCCCTCGATGCGCCGGACCTCGTACTGGAGGCTCTCGTCGAAGGCGAGGACGCTCTCGGCGGAGACACAGATCGCGTCGCCCTGGAGCTCGATGGGGTGCAGATAGGTGGCGTTCTCGGCGAGGAACACCTGCCCCTGGCCGGTGCAGCGCATCAGCTGCATCTCCTGGCCGGTCGCGTTGCCCACGATCCGGCCGGCGAAGCCCGCGCCCTTGTAGCCGAAGTCGACCTTGCCCTGGTAGAGCACCATGCTGCCCTGACGGGCGAGCACGGGCTGGCCGCCCATGCCGAGGTCGACGCGGACGAGCTTGCTGTTCTGCAGGGTCCAGCGCTGCCCGGTGGGCGTCTCCTTGAACATCGACAGCGCTGCGGTCACTCCGGCACCGCCCTGGGGGACGCCGTACCCGCCCGGCTGCTGGCCTGGGACCTGGCCGGGGGGCGGCTGCTGACCGTAGCCGGGGGGCGCGGTCGGCTGACCGTAGCCGGGCGGCGGGGCCGGGGCGTGGGGCGCCGGTGGCTGGCCGTATCCGGGCGGCGGCGCCATCTGGCCGGGCGGCTGTCCGTACGGCTGCTGCTGGGGCGGCTGGCCGTACGGGGTGGGCGCCGGCCCCGGAGGGGGCACGGGGGCGCCACCGGGCGGGGCCATGGGCGCGACGATGGTGGGCGCGGCGTGCACGTTCGGGACGGGCGCGGGCGCGCCGGGCGGGGGCGGAGTCGCACCCGGGGGCGGGGCGAAGCCCTGCGGAGCCGGAGCAGGAGCCGGAGCAGGGACGGGAGCCGGCGCTGGAGCAGCTGGGGCGGCCGGGGCGCCGAACGCGGGCGGTGCGAAGCCGGGAGCGGCGCCGGACTGCGGCTGCTGCGGGGCAGGCGCGGCGGGCGCCTCCTCTTCCATGACCTCGCCGCCGAAGTTCTTCAGCAGCGCCTCCAGGCCGCCGTCGAAGCCCTGGCCGACGGCCGCGAACCGCCAGACGTCCTTCAGGTAGAAGTCGCCCAGCATCACGGCCCGTTCGGTGGTGAACTCGGAGCCGTTGAAGGCGTACCGGGCCACCTCCTCGCCGCCCGCGACGATCCGGACGTATCCGGGGGCGACCTGTGACATCTGCCCGGCGCCGTCGATGGTCGCCGTGAACGACAACTTCTGGATCTGCGGCGGGATCTTGTCCAGCGTGATCCGGAAGGACTCCGTGTCACCGGCCTGGGCTCCGAGGAGCTGGATGGACTCCTCGGGGGACTTCGGCTGATTGAAGAAGATGAAGTAGCGGTCGTCCGAGAGCCGTTCGTCGGCGTCGAGGCCGAAGCAGCTGATGTCGAACGTCAGTCCGGGGCCGCTGATCTGCACGCCTACGTACAGATCGGTGCCCGCGGTGAGGTCACTGATCCTGGCCTTGTGGCCGCGTTGGAATTCCCTGGCCATGCGTAACGACCGTCCCCCATCCCGAATGCGAGTGCGTCGCGCCAGGCTAACGGCAAACTCCGACATCGCATGAAGCCGGTACAGACCCGGTACACAACACCCGTGCGTGGCCGGAAGCGGTCGTCACTCCCCGCGAGCGCCCGGAAGATGCGGCAACCGTTCGGCGGCGACCACTCCTTCGAGATAGCCCCGGGCCCGCTCGGTGCGCGGATAGGCCTCCAACAGCCGCCAGAAACGGGGCCCGTGCCCCGGCACCAGCAGATGCGCCAGCTCGTGGACGAGGACGTAGTCGACGACGTATTCCGGCATGCCCTGCAGCCGGTGCGACAGGCGGATACTGCCCTCGGACGGGGTGCACGAGCCCCAGCGGGTGTTCTGGTTGGTGACCCAGCGCACCGAGGTGGGCCGCGCCCGGCCGTCGAAGTACTGCGCGGACAACCGCTCGGCGCGCTCGGCCAGTTCGGCGTCGCCGAGGACCCGTTTGCTCTCCTGCGCGGCCAGCTTGTCGAGCATGACAGTGACCCAGCGCTGTTCCTCCGCCTCGGACATCCGGGCAGGGATGAGTACGACGGTGCGATCGCCCTCGCGGTACGCGGATACCGTCCGGCGTCGCCGGGCACTCCTGCGAACCTCGATCGCGCTCGCCCCCGAGCCGCTCGGCGGCTGGCTCGTCGTGCTGCGCTGTGGCATTCCGGCGCTGTGCAGTGGGTCGGCGGGCACGCCCCGACGTTACCCGCTGCACACGGGGGAAGTCCCGCCTCCCGGACGGTTCCGTCTCGATCCCCCACCGAGCGTTTGATTTGTACGACGAATACCCACCGCCTGTGGACAACTTTCGGCAGCCGCCGCCCGGTCCGGGCATGCTGGGTCCCGCCGGGGAAGCCGCGATCGCCCGTCGACCGACCATCGACCGACCGCCGGGCGGTCACCGACCGAATCTTCACCGGCGGACGGGGATGTTCTCTCAGGGCTACGGGGGCCTGTTCATGGATGCAATCGAATCGACGTGCGCGGCGGACGGGACGGCCGCGATCGCTCCACTGGTGAAACCCGCGCTCCGGCGCGGCTGGCGTGATCTCAACACGGTGCAGTTCGGGATGACTCCGGCGCACGCGATGACGCTGGGTCCGATGGACCCGGCGACGAGCAGCTTTCTCGATCTGCTCAACGGCACCCGCGGGCTGTCGCTGCTGCGCGAGGAGGGGCGCCGCATGGATCTCCCCGACGGCCATGTCGACATGCTGGTGGAGCGGCTGGAGCGAGCCGGCCTCCTGGACGACGCGAAGGGAGGCGGTCCGGCCGCCGACGCCCTGCGCGGCAAGAAGGACGTCCTCGACCGGCTGCGTCCCGACCTCGCCTCGCTGTCCCTGCTCACCACCGAGCCGGGCGACGCGATGGGGCGCCTGGCCGCCCGCCGCTCGCTGCGGGTGCAGGTGCGCGGCGCGGGCCGGGTGGGTGCGCTGCTGGCCTCACTGCTGGCGGCCGCGGGGGTCGGCGAGGTCGACGTCCGGGACATCGGCCGCGTCGAGCGGTGGGACGTCACGCCGGGCGGACTGCCCGCCGAATCGATCGGCGCGCGCAGGGACGAGGCCGCCCGCCAGGCCGTACGCCGCTCCGCACCGGACCGCCGACCGCGCCGCAGCCCCACGACACCGCCCTCGGACGGCGACCCCGGCTTCTCGCTGGTGATCCTGGCCCCGCGCGACGACGTCTCCGTCCATGCACCGGCACCGTCCGCCGCCGAGACCCTCGTCACCTCGGGTACGCCCCATCTGTACGCCGGTGTGGTGGAAGCGACCGGCGTCGTCGGCCCCCTCGTCCTGCCCGGCGAGACGGGTTGTGCGGGCTGTCTGCACGAGGGGCGCACGGACCGGGATCCGGCCTGGCCCCGCCTGGTCACGCAGTGGCGCTCGGGTGCGGGCAGGTCACGGCAGGTGCGGCCCTGCGACCTGACGCTGGCCACGACGGTGGCCGGGCTGGCGGCGGCACACGCGCTCGCGTTCCTCGACGGTCATCTCCCGGCGAGCGCCGGCGCCCGCTGGGAGGTCTCGCTGCCCGGGCTGAACTGGCATGCCCGGCCGGTCTGGGCGCATCCGGCATGCCCGTGCGGGGCGACGGAGAAGGTAAGTAAGGGAGAACACATCGCCGAGGACGGGGATTCGCACGAGACAATGGCGGGGCAGCGGTCGCCGAAGGCGTTGTGCCGTAAGGCAGACGCGGCGCGGCCGGCAGGGACTTGGAGGGCGCATGTCTGATCTTCCCCGCAAGGCGGTCACCCGGACCGCCAAGCTCGCCGCGCTCCCGCTCGGCTTCGCCGGGCGGGCGACCTGGGGACTGGGCAAGCGGATCGTCGGCGAGTCCGCGGAGATCGTCGGCCGCGAGCTGCAACAGCGCACGGCGGAGCAGCTGTTCAAGGTGCTCGGCGAGCTCAAGGGCGGTGCGATGAAGTTCGGCCAGGCCCTGTCCGTCTTCGAGTCGGCCCTGCCGGAGGAGGTCGCCGGCCCCTACCGTGCGGCGCTGACGAAGCTGCAGGAGGCGGCCCCGCCGATGCCCACGCGCACCGTGCACGGGGTGCTCGGCGAGCGGCTCGGCGAGGGCTGGCAGGACCTGTTCCTGGAGTTCGAGGACAAGCCGGCCGCGGCGGCCTCGATCGGCCAGGTGCACCGAGGGGTGTGGCAGGACGGCCGCGAGGTGGCGGTCAAGGTGCAGTACCCGGGAGCCGGCGAGGCACTCCTGTCTGATTTGAACCAACTAAGCCGTTTCGCCCGCCTTCTGGGTCCGCTCATCCCTGGCATGGACATCAAGCCCCTGATCGCGGAGCTCAAGGACCGTGTCTCGGAGGAGCTCGACTACGGGCTGGAGGCCCAGGCCCAGCAGGCGCATGCCGAGGAGTTCGCGGACGACCCGGACGTCGTGGTGCCGGCGGTGGTCCACCAGTGCGACCAGGTTCTGATCACGGAGTGGATGGACGGCATCCCGCTCTCGGAGATCATCGCGGACGGCACCACGGAACAGCGCGACCGCGCAGGCCAGCTCCTGGCCCGCTTCCTCTTCTCCGGCCCGGCCCGAACCGGCCTCCTGCACGCCGACCCGCACCCGGGCAACTTCCGCCTGCTGCCCGGCGGCCCGGACGGCGAGGACGACTGGCGCCTGGGCGTCCTCGACTTCGGCACGGTCGACCGCCTCCCCGGCGGTCTGCCGACCCCGATCGGCGACTCCCTGCGCATGACCCTCGACGGGGAGGCGGAGGCCGTCTACGAACTCCTCTGCGAGGAGGGCTTCGTCAAGGACTCCATAGAGCTGGACCCCGCGGCCGTCCTCGACTACCTCCTGCCGATCATCGAACCGGCCCGTGCCGACGAGTTCACCTTCACCCGCGGCTGGATGCGCAGCCAGGCGGCCCGCGTCGCCGACCCCCGCTCCCCCGCCCACCAACTGGGCAAGCAACTGAACCTGCCCCCCGCCTACCTCCTGATACACCGGGTGACGCTGAGCACGATCGGCGTGCTGTGCCAGCTGGGGGCGACGGTACGGCTGCGCGAGGAACTGGAGGAGTGGCTGCCGGGGTTCCTGTTCGAGGAGGACATGGAGGACGAGTCGGCCGCGGAGGCCTGACCTACCACCAGGCCGAGTCCAGCCGCCCCTCGATCGCTCTGAGGTTCTCCCGGGAGCAGCTGTCGCAAATGTACTGCCGGGTGCCGTCCTCCACGGAGAAGGTCCAGGTGGGCTGCGGGGTTTCGGCCCAGGTGCCGCAGCGGGCGCACACCAAGGGCTGCGGCTCCGCCGGGGAGCCCGGGTCGTCACTGCCTCCGGGAAGACTCGTCACCCGGTGACGATAACTCCGTGGTCGGCCGTTCGGCGGTCACAACGCACCGCGGGGGCCGGTCCGTTCGGACGGACCGGCCCCCGCGGGGAGCTGACGCCTCCCGGGTTCGGGAGGCCACCGCTTCAGGTGTGATGGGTTACTGCATGACCGCCATGGCGAGCGCCCGGCGGGCGCGCAGCGAGGCGCGCTCCGCTCGGCGCTGCATCCTGCGGGCGGCCGCCAGGCGCACGGCCCGGCGTTCCCGCTCGGCCTCATGCAGCCGCTCGTGCATATGCGCACGAGCCAGGGCTTCTGGGATGAGTTGCATCTCTCGGGTCCTGTTCTGACGCGAACCGGTCACGCCGGTCGTGGTGAGGTCTTCGATCGCGGAGCCGGTGGGCTCGTAAGTGGACGGCTTCATCGGGGCCTGCTTCTTGGGGTCGTTCGTGAGGGGGCGGTCGATCGTTCCTGCGGTGTTCATGCCGTGACCGGGTTCTTGCGCGGGCGACCACGGGGCCGCTTCCGGGCGACGACGACACCCTGGACGAACAGCTCGCCACCCCAGACGCCCCAGGGCTCACGCCGCTCCTTGGCGCCGGCGAGGCAGGCCTCGATCAGCGGGCAGGTGCGGCAGAGGGACTTGGCGTACTCGACGTCCGCCGGCGACTCGGCGAAGAAGACCTCCGGGTCGTAGGAACGGCAGGGGACGGGTACGCCGAGGCTCTCGATGGCGTCGTCGAGCGCGGTGAGCGCGGTGAGCGGAGTCAAGGTGGAGTCCTCCGTGAGGCCGGGCGGGGGGATCGTTTCGGAAGGCGGTACGGACGGGGCGTGCGCTTCGAGTTGCACGGTTGGTCTTCCTCGTCTGGTCGTGCCGGCCCTGTTGGGCCGGTTGGCGGCTGGTACCGGGTTCTGCTGTTGTCCCGAGGCCCCTTCGCTCCGTCGTCCCCGTTCGGGGAAAACAGAAGGGCCGCGGATCCCGGATGGGGTTCCGCGGCCCTGAAGGCGCCGGCCTGATCGCCGATCAGGCTGGATCACTCCAGGGTTCTGGCCCACGGAAGGCCCACATCAGGTGGTGCTGCTTCGTCTGCTTCCGGCCTCCGGCACCGGCCGCCGTAAAGGCATAGGCCTGCGCCTGCGCCGCTACTGCTTCCAGTGCCTTCGTCGGTCGCTCATTGCGCTCACGGATGGGAAGACCCGTGAGAGACACGGAGGACGCCGGACGCACGGCAGCGATGCCGGACAGACCGGTGCCCGGGTTCGAGGCGCCGAGCATGCACAGGGAGACGACGACCGAGCGATCGGTCATTTTGACGATGCTGGTGGAGCTGCTGTTGATGCTGATCACTGGACTCGCCTCCTCTCGGCGCTTCGGGGACTGGGGTGAACCAGTCCGACGGATATGCAAGTAGAACACGGAATCAGGGCCTCCGAGAAGGCCTCTGTCCCCGTGGCTAAGAACCTATGGGGATTGCTGGGGCATGCGCAAACTATTTTTTCGACGAGTTCAGATCAGTCCTTCTCGTCGTCTCCTCCAAGGACTTGGCCTGCGCAGATGGCCAGAACATCCGCTCCGTAGCGGTTGAGCTTGCGCTGTCCGACCCCGGGGATCCGCGCCAACTCGTGCTCGTCGTCGGGGACGGCCTCGGCGATCGCCACCAGTGTCTTGTCGGTGAAGACGCAGAAGGCGGGCTGTCCGCTGCGCTGCGCCTGGTCCGCCCGCCACTCCCGCAGCCGCTCGTACAGGCCCTCGTCCATGTCGGAGGGGCAGTCCTCGCAGCGCATCAGCTTCATCTCGCCGGCGTCGGTGAGCGTGCGCCCGCAGACCCGGCAGCGGGCCGGGGTGCGCTGGGTGCGGCGCGGGGGGGCGATGCCCGGTCTACCGGTGAAGCCACGCTCGACGCCTCCGGCACCGCCCACCGCGGTACGGCCGGCGGTGGCCGTGGAGCCGGGCCGCAGGCCGTCCAGGAAGCGGCTGGGGCGACGGTTCGGGCGGCCGCCGGGCGAGCGGGACAGCGCCCAGGAGACGTGCAGGCGCTCGCGGGCGCGGGTGACGCCGACATAGAGGAGGCGGCGCTCCTCCTCGATCTGCTCGTCGGTCTTCGCGTAGGTGATCGGCATCATGCCCTCGGCGACACCGACCAGGAACACGACGTCCCATTCGAGGCCCTTGGCCGAGTGCAGGGAGGCCAGGGTGACGCCCTGCACGGTCGGGGCGTGCTGGGCGCCGGCCCGTTCGTCCAGTTCGGCGACGAGGTCGGCGAGGGTGGCGCCGGGTTTGGCGACGGCGAAGTCTTGCGCCAGGTTCACCAGGGCCGCGAGGGACTCCCAGCGCTCTCTGACGGCGCCTGAGCCGGCCGGGGGCCGCGGAGTCCAGCCCTCGCCCGAGAGCACGGCACGCACCTGGGAGGGCAGGTCGACGGCGTCGTCCAGGAGGGAGTCATTGCCGCCGAAGCGGGCCGCCCCACGCAGGGCGACGCCCGCCTTGCGGACCTCGGGGCGGTCGAAGAACCGCTCGGCGCCCCGCAGTTGGTAGGGCACTCCGGCGTCGGCGAGGGCCTGCTCGTAGGTCTCCGACTGGGAGTTGGTGCGGAACAGGATGGCGATCTCGCTCGCCGGGACGCCCGCGTCGATCAGTTCGCGGATGCGGCGGGCTGCGCCCTCTGCCTCGGCGGGCTCGTCGGTGAACTCGGTGTAGCGGGGCTCGGGGCCCGCCTCGCGCTGGGAGACGAGCTCCAGGCGGTGGTCGGCCGCGCGACCGCGGGCCTGGGAAAGGAGGCCGTTGGCGAGGTGGACCACCTGGGGGGTGGAGCGGTAGTCGCGGACCAGCTTGACGACGGTGGCGCCGGGGTGGCGGGCGCGGAAGTCGAGGAGGTGGTCGGGGGTCGCCCCGGTGAACGAGTAGATCGTCTGGCTGGCATCGCCGACCACGCACAGGTTGTCCCGCTCGCCGAGCCACAGCTCCAGGAGCCGCTGCTGGAGGGGGCTGACGTCCTGGTACTCGTCGACGACGAAGTGCTGGTACTGGGCCCGGACCTGCTCGGCGATGTCGTGCCGGTCCTGGAGGACGGCGACGGTCAGCAGCAGGACGTCCTCGAAGTCGATGACGGAGCGGTCCCGCTTGAGATCCTCGTAGACCGAGTAGAGCTGGGCGATCTCGGCCGGGTCTCGGGGAGTGTCACGGCCGGCCTTGGCGGCGGCCGCCGCGTAGTCGGCGGGGACGGTCTGGGTGACCTTGGACCACTCGATCTCGCCGGTGACGTCCCGCAGCTCGCCCCGGTCGAGGCGGATGTGGCAGGCGGCCGCCGCGTCGGCGACGAGCTGGATCTTGCGGTCGACGAGCCGGGGCATGGAGCCGCCGATCGCTTTCGGCCAGAAGTACTGGAGCTGGCGCAGGGCGGCCGAGTGGAAGGTGCGCGCCTGGACACCGGCGGCACCGAGCTGGCGCAGCCGGCCGCGCATCTCCCCCGCGGCCCGGTTGGTGAACGTGACGGCCAGCACACTGGAAGGCTGAAGAATCCCGGCGCGCACCCCGTAGGCGATGCGGTGGGTGATCGCCCGGGTCTTGCCGGTGCCGGCACCCGCCAGTACGCACACCGGACCGTGCAGGGCGGTGGCCACCTCGCGCTGCTCGGGGTCGAGCCCTTCGAGCACCGCGTCGGCCGAGTCCGGTACCTGCGGGAAGAGCGTGGAGTGCGTTGCTGCTGTCACACCGCCATGCTGCCAGGTCGCCGGAGACGGGTGCGGCGGTTGTCCACAGGCAGACACCTCTTGTCGTACTAATGCGGCAGGCGTCACGTGCGGCCGGGCCCCGCGTGTGGGAATGGTGGCCCTTCCAAGTACGTTCCCTCTCTGCGACCACCGATCCCCCAGCAGCCAAGGAGCGCGAGAGACATGCCGGGCACTGTGACGATGTACAGCACGACGTGGTGCGGCTACTGCCGTCGGCTGAAGAGCCAGATGGACCGCGAGGGCATCGCGTACAACGAGATCAACATCGAACTGGACCCGGAGTCCGCGGCGTTCGTCGAGAAGGCGAATGGCGGAAACCAGACGGTTCCGACCGTTCAGGTAGTTCCCTCCAACGGTGGTACTGAGGTCGTCATGACGAACCCGAGCCTTGCTCAGGTGAAGCAGGCGCTGGGCGCCTGACCCTCGCGAGACGCAACCCCCGACCAGCCAGACGCTGATCGGGGGTTTTGTGTGCCCAACAGAAGCTCTCAGCGCGTGATACCAGAGCCGCAGGTTCAGAGCGTGAGCACAGGCCGGGTGGAGAAGTCCTCGCAAAGGTCTTCACCGTCCGGGCCATACACGAACTCGACCATGGATGGGTTGCGATTGGCGGTGGCCAGGGGCAGCCATGCAAGCAGGTGGCCGTAGCCGCCGCACACCGACTCGCCACCGTCTCCGCCGTGGACCGCAGTGGCTTCGCTCGTCAGCTCCGTACGGTAGGTGTCGTAGGCGATGCGTAGGCCGAAGGCGCTCAGCTGGTTCTGCGGGCCCGTGCGGTCCCCGTAGGGGATGCGGTCGAGGGGACAGTCGTTCCCCCACCGAAACAGGGTTTCTGCCCCAGCTCCACAAGCGTGCTCCCACTCGTCGGGGCTCGGCATCCGCAGGCCACGAGCCGCGAGAACAGCCGGCATGTCAGCAGGCAACTCGGTCAGGTTCTCGTCCTCCACAGCCATGAGCACAGTGGCCAAGACGACGCTCCGGCGGGGGCTGAGCACCTGCGCGAGGTGGGCCCGCAGGTCAGGTCCGTAGCCGAAGCCCTGTCCCAGGCTCTCGGCGTCGGCAGTCTGCTGCGGAGTCGGTTGCCAGCTGTCCAGGTCGAAGCCGAGGGGCACCGACCCTCCGGGTATCAGAGCGAATTCCTTTTCGTTCCGCTCGATCCGGACGCGATGCAGCGGGGCACCAAGGTGCTCCATGGTCTCGATGAGGGTCACCCGGCCGTCCACCAAGCCAGCGGCCTCCTCAGCGACGCGGCGTGCGGTAGGCAGTTCGAAGGACCGCCACTGGTCGAGAGTGAGATCAGCGAGAGGCATGGACCGCAGCACGCATGTCTGACACGGCTCGCGACCACCGCACTCCGGAGCTGGGCTGCGGTCGCGAAAGCCTCGGAGAGCGCGAGCAGCGGACACCAGCGGCGGGGATGCACCTGTGTTACGCCTGCCTCAGGCGCTCTCGCCGAGGTGGCGGTACAGAGTGGCACGGGAGATCCCCAGCGCCTTGGCGATCGCGCTGACGCTCTCACCCTTCACCTTTCTGGCACGGGCCACGGTGAGCACGTCTTCATCCACCACGGACGGACGTCCGCCGGTACGCCCCTGCGCCTTGGCTGCGTCCAGTCCTGCGCGGGTGCGCTCCTTGATGAGGCTGCGCTCAAACTCCGCCATGGCTCCGACCACCTGAAGCATGAGACGGCCATCGGCCGTACAGGGGTCGATGTTGGCCAGCGCACCCGTGAGCACCTTGAACCCGATACCCCTCCCCCGAAGGGTGTCGACCATGGTCACAAGGTCGATGAGCGACCGAGCGAAGCGGTCGAGCTTCCACACACACAGGGTGTCGCCGGGTCTGCCGTAGTCCAGTGCGGCCGTGAGCTCTGGCCTGTTGGTGCTCTTCCCACTGGCCTTGTCCTCGAAGATGCGGGCGCAGCCTGCGGCCGTCAGTGCGTCGTGCTGAAGCTGCGCTTCCTGGTCGTCGGTGGAGACGCGGGCGTAACCGATGAGCTGGCCAGTGATCGTGTTCTTCGCCATGGCCGGACTGTCTCAGAACTCGTCTCAATACGTCAGCCCGAGGTGGAAGTTTCGAGACGGGTTTGAACAGTACTACGCCCCCTCGCGGGGCGCATGTCATTTCGTCTCACAAACCATGGTTTTCGAGACGCCCGTTCCTGGTCACGCTGCGCCACGGTCGACGGCTTGTGGCTGGCGACAGGCGAGAGGGAGCGACGGCGGAAGGGGTGGGGGATGACCCCCTGGAGGGGCCTTGCCCGACCGCCGTGTCTTACCGGCCGAGATTGCGCCACGGTTTCAGGGGCGATCTGAGGGGGGTGTCGACAGTCAGGTAATTCGGCTGTGCCCGGGATTTCGGGGGCTCAAGACTGACGTGCGTACTTGCCGTGCTTGAGGCGGCCGAATGCGAGACCTCTCGGCTGGCCGGGCGGTAGAGTCCGCACGTGCGTTGATCTTCCGGGCGGCGGCCAAGCGCCGCCGCAGACGGTGCGGGCGACCCCGATGAGTTTGGGGCCGCCCGGCTGGCATACCCGTCATCACAACACCGGAGATCACGCAATGACTGCTCAGCAGCCCCTCACCTACGACGCATTTGTCGAACTCGCCGCCGCTGATCCAGCTGTCGTCGGCCTTGTCCTCAAAGGTTCCCGGGCCCACGAGGGCATGACCACTGAGCACTCCGACCACGACCTGTACGTCGTTCTCGCCGATGGCGCTACGACGGCCCTCACCCGGTTTACGGGGTACCGCACCCCAGAACTCGACCTCGTCATCCTCTCCCTCGACGAGTTCCGCGCCGCCGGAATGCCCGGCTTCGAGCGGTACGCCCTCGCCCGCGCCCGGATCGTGCTCGACCGGCTCGACGGAGTCATCGCCCAGATCCTGGCCAGCAAGGCACGGCTCGACGGCGATGAAGCCTTCCGGGAGGCGGGCGAATGGCTCGATGCCTACGCCAACTCCCTCTACCGCTCGGTCAAGAACGACCGCGGCGGCCATGCGCTCGCGGCCCGCCTCGACGCCGCCGACAGCATCCGGTTTCTGCTGGAGTTGCTCTTCACTCTCGACCGTCGTCCCCGCCCCTACAACAAGTACCTGGAATGGGAGCTCGCCCGATTCCCACTGCCCGGCTGGGACACCGGCATGCTGCTCGACGCTGCGGACCGCATCTCAGGAATGGGCGACGTGTCCACACAGCGTCGTCTCTTCGCCCAGGTCGAGGCAGTGGCCCGGCGGGCCGGGCACGGCGCGGTACTGGACGCATGGGGTGAGGACTTGGACCTGATGCGACCGCAGTAGGAGCGCACCGCGGGAGCTCCCGCACCGCCACTTTGGCCGTCTGAGGCTTTCGCAACAGGCCCTACGTGCCGCCCCGACAGGGGATCGCCGCCAGGTACCGACGAGGTCAGAGGAGGCCGGCCTTCGCCAGCTCGAAGTGCTCGTCGGTCAAGCTCTCATACCCGTGCTCGGAGGCGTAGGCCAGGATGCGCGCGAGTGGAGCGTCCGGGGCTGCCGGCTCAGCGGCCAGCTCAAACCCGGTGACCTGGAGGGCGAACGCAAGGTCGTAGTCAGGGGCGCTGTCTGGATGGCTCATCGCGCCAGCGTAGCGAGGATGGGCCCGTGCGCGGCCTCATCTTGAGAGGCGCCTCACAGACAGTGACCTGCGCTTTTCCCTTCTGCGCCCTGTACATTTCGGGTTCCCCCGCGATGGTGGCGGGGGAGATGTTGTAGACGGAGAAGGGAAACCCGAGATACAGGAACACGTGTGGCGTCGTGCGCTGGTGCGCTCTGTCATGAAGCCCGCAGAGAAGTTGGTCGGCGTCGCGATGGCGTTGTACGCGGACTACGAGACGGGCGAGAACGTGTGCCCGTCGAACGGGACGATCGCCAGGGAACTCGGCTACGGCGGGAAGGCTCCAGAGCAGACGGTCAACAAGATCGTTGGCAGGCTGCGTAGGGCTGGCTGGCTCACGAAGACAGGCAAGGTGCCGGACGGTCCGGTGATCTACCGGCTCACGTTGCCGAAGCAGGGGGGTATGGCTGAGGAGCCATACAACCTACCTACCTTCAAGAGCGACGGCGGTAGGAGTGAGGAGCCAACGGCAAGCAGCCGGCGAAGGTGGGCCGCGCAAGCGGCCCCCAGAAGGAAGACGAAGGGGCTGGCTCCCTTGGGGGGCCTTCGGCCCCCTCCTTCTCCTTCGTAGACGTGGAGACGGTCAAGCAGGAGGAGCGCCGTCAACGCTGGTTTGGAGAGCCATACGCAGCTCCCTCGCCGGTGGACTTCGACTACGACGGCTTGACCGACCGGCTTCAAGAAGCAGGGCACGAGCCGCCGCCCTTCTGACCGGAAGACAGAAGGCCCCCAGGTCGGGGGCCTTCCTCGGTTGCTCAGCCTGCATCAGGCAGAGATCGGAACCATCTCGGTTCCCTCTGCTCCCTTGGCTTCCTCCTCAGCCTTCGCCCGCTGCGCTGCCCGTTCCGCATCGAAGTCCTCCCAGCGGCTGACGATCTCCCACTCCACACCCGTGAGCGGCTTCGGCTTCTCGTACGGCTTTCCGTGCAACGAGATCGGCGTGATCGGTGAGAGCACCTGAGAAGACTTGGAGGGCACGTCCCAGTACGTAATGCCCTGCTGCTTGATGTTCTCGATCAGGTCGCCGGGATCGATGGCCAGGACGTCATGTCCGAAGTACGCCTTGACCTTGTGCTTCTTCAGCCATTCACGCCGTTCGTCGACACTCGACCGCTCCCACCACTCCGCGTAGCCCTCGCCCGTACCCGTCCACACGGTCACCGGCTTCGGCCCCTCCTGGTTGGTGACCTTCTCCCGATCCCGGGCAAGGCTGGCGACCTGCGAGGCGTACGCGACGGCGCTGATCTCGTCCTGCTGGAGTTCCTTCAGGAGCCGGTTCATCTTGCCGTCGATCACGGCGAGCTTCGCCGCACGGCTGTCGTCGATGGTCGTCTTCGACTCCATCCGTTCCAGGTGGCCGATCTCGCCCAACAGGGCCGACTCCAGCCAGGGGTACAGGTCTTCGGCCCAGAACCGCTGCTTCGGGCATGCCTGGATGCCTTTGCTCTTGTTGCCGTGACAGCGGTACCGCTCTCGCTTGCCCTTGGCGGGGTCGCCCTTCACGAAGTACAGGGAGCTGCCGCAG
This sequence comes from Streptomyces sp. NPDC001617, assembly GCF_053596855.1. Classification (NCBI taxonomy): domain Bacteria; kingdom Bacillati; phylum Actinomycetota; class Actinomycetes; order Kitasatosporales; family Streptomycetaceae; genus Streptomyces; species Streptomyces sp. NPDC001617. The sequence goes on along the minus strand of NZ_JBSFHA010000032.1, from coordinate 73,089 downwards.
AGCATGCAGAACGTCACACCCACCGTCGGCGACGTAGAACCCTTCTGCTTCTTGTACTTGACCGAGGCGATGGCGTCCGACAGCTTCGCCCACTCCTCCTCGTTCAGCACCGGCTCAGACCGCATAACGGGGGTGCCGTCGTCGTTGCGGACCACGGCGCCATTGGCGCGTACGTACTCCCCGAGCAGAGAGCGGCTGCCCAGTACGGCTTGCACTGTGGTCGGCGTCCACCTGGCTCCCCGAGGCTTCGGGTCCGCCAGCCGAGTCGTGCTCTCGCCTGCCGCCGCGCGGATACGGGCGATGTCCTGAGCCGTGGGCACGCCTTGCTCGTTCAGCCAGTCGGCGACGGCCGAGAAGCTCGGCTTCTCGATGAAGCGCCGGATCATCTCGATCAGCGTCGGGCCGTACTCAGGGTCGAGTTCGAGGGTGAAGCCTGCGTCGCCCTTCACCGCTCTGCGTCCGAACGGGACAAGGCCACCCGGCCAACGGCCGGTCTTCCGCATGGTCTCCCGGGAAGCCTTGTTGCGGGCCTTGATGGCGTCCAGTTCGGCCTCTGCGACCACGGCCAGGATCTTGGCGATGGTCTTGCCCCACGGCTTCGAGAGGTCGAATCCCTCCTCGCAGGAGATCAGTCCCTTACCGTTCGCCTCACACCACTCGATGATGTCCGAGAGGTGGCGGACCGATCGCGCAATGCGGTCGATCTTCAGGATGATGATGTGGTCGAACTGGTCCTTCTTGTTGTTGAGCCAGTCCCCCAGGGACGGGCGCACCCACGGCGAGATGGACGCTGACACGTCGATGTCGACGGCGAAGTCGACGAGCTCCATTTCCTCCGCGTCCGCCCGCTTGCTGATGCGGGTCCGCTGCGTTTCCTCGCCGGTCTGGTTCTCGTTGCCTACAGACAGACGGACCACGCCGAGCGCCCTGGGCTTGTCGCTCACCCTTGCCCCTCCCCAAGACATGGGCGGCCCTCCCCGGCCGCCACAAGGTAAGAGGGAAGTCTACAGACCGTACCGACCGTGCTGTTCGCGGACGGCTCGACGCTCACGAACCCGTCGCTGGCGCAGGTGAAGCAGAAGGTCGGCGCGTGACGCTCCGCTGAGACGTACGGGAGGCGGTGCCTGAGGTGTACTCAGGCACCGCTTTCTTGCGGTGTGCACCACATCGGCGAGTGCCGCCCGGAGTCACACGCTCCTCGTCGGCAGCGGCTTGCCGTACCAGAGTTCGATCAGGCGGGCCGCGATGGAGATGCCGTACGGCGGAAGCACCTCGCCGGACTCGAAGGCGGCGCCCAGTTCATCGCGGGAGAACCAGCGGGCCTCGTGGATCTCGTCGCCGTCGACGTCGACCTCGGTCGAGATGGCGTGGGCCATGAAGCCGAGCATGAGGCTGGACGGGAACGGCCAGGGCTGGCTGGCGACGTACTCGACCTGTCCGACGCTGATGCCGGCCTCCTCGAAGACCTCGCGGCGCACCGCCTGCTCGATGGACTCACCGGGCTCGACGAAGCCGGCGAGCGTCGAGAAGCGGCCCTCGGGCCAGTGCACTTGGCGGCCGAGAAGGATGCGGTCGGCCTCGTCGGTGACCGCCATGATCACGGCGGGGTCGGTGCGCGGATAGTGCTCGGCGCCGCACGCGGGGCAGCGGCGAATGTGCCCGGCCGCGGCGATGACGGTGCGCTCGCCGCAGCGGGAGCAGAAGCGATGGGTGCGCTGCCAGTTCTCCAGGCCCACCGCGTGCACCATCAGGCCCGTGTCGCGCGGCGACAGCAGCAGCCCCGCCTCGCGCAGGCCCGCCGCGCGCGCCGACTGGTCGATACGGCCGGGCAGCGCGTCCTTCTGGAGGGCGAAGTAACTGACGCCGTCCTCGTCGGTGCCCAGGAAGTAGCGGTGCGCCTCCGTCAGCGGTGCCTCGAAGGAGGGCGTCATGACGAGTTCGGTACGGCCGTCGGACGTCTCGTCGATGAGGACCTGACCGCCGGAGACCACGAAACAGCGGGTCGTGGGGTGGCTCCAAGCCGCCGCGAGCCAGGCTTCGTCGAGCCGGTGGTGGGCGGCGCGGTCGATGCCGCTCGGGGCGGTGAGCGAGATGGGGCGGTCGGCGGTGTGGTCGGTCCAGGTGGTCACGGGTGCTTCCAACTCCCCCTGTGGAACGGGTTGTTTCGGCGGGCGGTTCGGCGGGACGTACGGACGCTCAGGGCGCATGGCGCCAGGTCTCCGCGAGGTCGCCCCAGAGGTACGCGGTGGTCTCGACGCCCTTGAGGAGCAGGGTGAGCTCCACCTTCTCGTTCGGTGCGTGCCAGCCGTCGGACGGGACGGAGATGCCCAGGAAGAGCACCGGCGCGTCCAGGACTTCCTGGAGGTCGGCGGCCGGTCCGGAGCCGCCCTCGCGGGTGAAGCGGACCGGCTTGTCGAAGGCGCGGCCCATCGCGCGGGCGACGGACTGCAGGGCCGGGTGGTCCAGCGGCGTCAGGCACGGGCGCGTGGCGGCGCCGAAGGTGATCTCGGACCGGATTCCGGCGGGGACCTGCTCGGCCGCCCACGCGCGGACGGCCTTCTCGATGTGGTCGGGGTCCTGTCCCGCGACAAGCCGGAAGGAGAGCTTCACCATGGCCGAGGACGGGATGATCGTCTTGCTCCCGGGGCCCTGGTAGCCGCCGCCGAAGCCGTTGACCTCGGCGGTGGGGCGGGCCCAGATGCGCTCCAGGGTGCTGTGCCCGGCCTCGCCGTGGGTGGCGTACGACTTGGCGGTGCGCAACCACTCCTGCTCGTCGAAGGGCAGCTCGGCGAAGAGCTCGCGCTCGCGGTCGGTGAGTTCGACGATGCCGTCGTAGAAGCCGGGGACCGCCACGCGTGCGTGCTCGTCGTGCAGCGCCGCGACCAGGCGGGCGGCCGCGGTGGCCGGGTTGGGCACGGCGCCGCCGAAGGAGCCCGAGTGGATGTCCTGGTCGGGGCCGGAGAGCTGGATCTCGCACTCGGCGAGCCCGCGCATGCCGGTGCAGACGGTGGGGGTGTCCTCGGACCACATGCCGGTGTCGGAGACGATCACGGCGTCGGCGGCGAGCCGGTCCGCGTGCTCCTCGACGAGGGCGCGGAAGTGCGGGGAGCCGGACTCCTCCTCGCCCTCGACCAGCAGCTTCAGGTGGACGGCGGGGGCGGTGCGGCCAGTGGCGGCGAGGTGGGCGCGGACGCCGAGCGTGTGGAAGAACACCTGGCCCTTGTCGTCGGCGGCCCCGCGCGCGTAGAGGCGGTCGTCCCGGACGACGGGCTCGAAGGGCTCACTGTCCCAGCCGTCCTCGCGGACGGCGGGCTGCACGTCGTGATGGCCGTAGACGAGGACGGTGGGTGCCTCGGGGCTGTCCGAGGGCCACTCGGCGAAGACGGCCGGGGCGCCCGGGGTCTCCCAGACCTCGGTGGTCGGGAAGCCGGTCTCCTTCAGCTTGGCGGCGAGCCAGTCGGCGCTGCGGCGTACATCGGGCGCGTGGTCCGGCTGGGCGGACACGGACGGGATGCGCAGCCACTCCGCGAGGTCGTCGAGGAAGGCGGCACGGTGCTGCTCGATGTACGTACGGACAGCGCTGTCCGGGGTCTGGCTCATGGTCACGAGCCTATCGGCCCGCACTGACATCCTCGGTGGGCGGTTCCTCACAGTTTGCTTGCGCGGCAGGCTCCTCCAGAAGCAGCCGCTCCAGTGCCGCCCGGCCGGGCAGGTCGTCCGGTCGTACGACCTCACCGGTGCGGACGTACAGGAACACCGCGTTGACGGACTCCAGGGGGACGCCCTGCTGCTCTGCCCAGGCCAGCCGGTACAGGGCGAGCTGGAGCGGGTCGGCGGTGCGGGTGCGGTTCGTCTTCCAGTCGACGATCTCGTACGTCGCCCCGTCGCCGTCGCCTTCCCGGTAGACGGCGTCGATGCGGCCCCGGACCACCCGGCCGGCGATGGCGAGCTGGAAGGGCGCCTCCACGCGGTGCGGGGTGCGGCGGGCGTACTCGGTGCGTTCGAAGGCGTCCTTGAGGGCTTCCAGGTCACGTTCGTCGGCGATTTCGGCCTCGCCGCCGGGCAGTTCCTCCGGCTCCAGAACGGGCAGCGTCAGCTCTTCGAAGCGGGCCTCGACCCAGGCGTGGAAGCGGGTGCCCCGGCGCGCGGCGGGCTGCGGCGGTCGCGGCATGGGACGCGCGAGCTCCTGCGCGAATCCGTCGGGGTCGGCGGCCAGGCGCAGCACCTGGGAGGCGGTGAGCGAGGCGGGCAGGGGCACGTCGGTGACGGCTTCACGCGCGCGGAGGAGCTCGCCGGTGAGGGCGTCGAGATCACGGTCCCAGGAGGCGAGGGTGCGGGCTTCCTCGGCGGTGAGGCGGGCGGGGGCGTGCTCGGGGGCGGGGCTGGCGTGCTCGGGGGCGGATTCGCGCGTGCCGCGTTCCGGCTCGGCAGGTGCGGGCCCGTGTCCGGTGCGATGGTCGGCTCCCCCACGCGCGGCCGCGCCCTCCGGAGCCGCAGCCTGGTGCGGGACGGTCGGGCGGTCGGTGGACCAGTCGTCCCAGTCACCGGGCTCCTCCTCCAGGAAGGGGTCGTCCTCCTCGTAGAGGGCGTCCTCCTCCGGCGGCGCCGGCCAGTCCGGGTCCTCATGGCGGTCCGGGTCGTGTACGGCCGCGGGGTGGCCGTCCTCGTGGGAGGCCAGGTCCTCCAGGTGGGCGAGGACAGTCCTTGCGGCCGCCCGCCGCCTGTCGAAGGACGCCTCGTCCAGGGGCAGCGGCCAGACCTGGTCGGCGCTCGCCGCGTGGAGGGCCGGGTTCTCCTCGTCCTCGGCGGGCTCGTCCGCCCACGCCTCGATCTCGCCGTAGCCGGTTTCGCAGTGGTCGTGGAGGGCCTGCAGGAAGTCGGACGGGCCGCGTGGCTTCTTCTGGCTGGGTCCCCACCAGTGGCCGGAGCCGAGGAGGAGGGAGCGGGGGCGGGTGAAGGTGACATAACCGAGGCGGAGTTCCTCGGTGTGCTGGTGCTCCTTCATGGCCTCCTGGAAGACCTTCAGGCCGCGCGAGTCCCAGGCGTCGATGTCGGGCAGGGTGTCGGCGTCGCCGCGCAGTTCGTGCGGCAGCACCTTGCCCTGGGCGGTCCACTTCTCGCGCCCCTGGGTGCTGGGGAAGGTGCCGGTGACCAGGCCGGGCACGGCGACGACGTCCCACTCCAGGCCCTTGGACTTGTGGGCCGTGAGCACCTTGACGGTGTTCTCACCACCCGGGAGCGCGTTGTCGAGGCCCTTCTCGTACTGGGCCGCGGTGCGCAGGAAGCCCAGGAAGGCGAGCAGGGTCGCCTCGCCGTCGCCCGCGGCGAAGGAGGCCGCGACGTCCAGGAAGTTGGACAGGGTCTCGCGGCGCCGGGCGGCCAGGGCGTGCGGGGACGCCGACAGCTCCACCTCCAGGCCGGTGACGGCGAGGACGCGGTGCAGGACGTCCATCAGCGGGTCGGCCAACGACCGCCGCAGGTCGCGCAGTTCGGCGGCCAGGCGGGCGAACCGCACGCGCGCGTCCGGCGAGAACGGCAGCCCGTCGTCCTCCTGGTCGACATCGAGCGGCAGCTCCAGGAAGGTGTCCAGGGCGTCCGCGAGCGATATCACCTCGGACGGGTCGACCCCCTCGACGGCCTCGGCGAGCCTCTGGTCCCGGTCGTCGCCGGCGTCCACGCGCGCGTGGGACACCAGCAGCCGCGCCCGGCGGCCCAGGAGGGCGAGGTCGCGCGGGCCGATGCGCCAGCGCGGGCCGGTCAGCAGGCGGACCAGGGAGGCGTTGGCGCCGGGGTCCTGGAGGACCTCGCAGACGGCGACCAGGTCGGCGATCTCGGGCAGGTGCAGCAGCCCGGACAGGCCGACCACCTCGACGGGGACGTCCCGGGCGACGAGTGCGCCCTGGATCTCCGCGAAGTCGGTCGCCGTACGGCACAGGACGGCGATCTCGCCGGGTGCCTTGCCGGTGTTCACCAGGTGGGCGATCGAGTCGGCGATCCAGTCGATCTCCTCGGCGTGGGTGGGCAGCAGCGCGCAGCGCACGATGCCGTCGCGCTCCGCGCCCGGGGCCGGGCGGAGGGCCTCCACGCCCGCGTGCATGGCGCGCAGCGGCTCGGCGAGGCCGTTGGCGAGGTCGAGGAGGCGGCCGCCGCTGCGGCGGTTCTCGCTGAGCGCCTGGCGGGTGGCGGGGTGGCCGTCGGGGTGCGCGAAGTGCTCGGGGAAGTCGTCCAGGTTGGCGACGGAAGCGCCGCGCCAGCCGTAGATCGCCTGGCAGGGGTCGCCGACGGCGGTCACCGGGTGGCCGGTGCCGTCGCCGAACAGGCCTGCCAGGAGGATGCGTTGGGCCACCGACGTGTCCTGGTACTCGTCCAGCAGCACCACGCGGAACTCGTCGCGCAGGATGCGGCCCACTTCGGGGATCTGCGCGAGCTGCGCGGACAGGGCGATCTGGTCGCCGAAGTCGAGCAGATCGCGCTCGCGTTTGGCGGCGCGGTAGCGCACCACCAGATCGGCGAGTTCGCGGCGCGCGGCGGCCGCCTCGGGGACCTTGCGCAGATCGGCGTTGGTGAGCTTGGCGCCCTCCAGGGTGCGCAGCAGGCCGGCGTCGTACGCGCGCAGGTTCTCCGGCCGTACGAGGTGCTCGGCGAGCTCCGCGTCCAGGGCGAGCAGGTCGCTGACGAGGTCCGCGAAGGAGCGGGTGAGGGCGGGGTAGGGGCCCGGGGCCTCGCGCAGCACGCGCGCGGCGAGCTGGTAGCGGGTGGCGTCGGCGAGGAGTCGGGAGGTGGGCTCCAGGCCGATGCGCAGGCCGTGGTCGGTCAGCAGGCGGCCCGCGAAGGCGTGGTAGGTCGAGATCACGGGCTCGCCCGGCGGGTTGTCCGGGTCGATGACGTCCGGGTCGGTGACGCCCGCCTTGACGAGCGCCTTGCGGACGCGCTCGGCGAGTTCGCCGGCCGCCTTGTTGGTGAAGGTGAGGCCGAGGACCTGTTCGGGGGCGACCTGGCCGGTGCCGACCAGCCACACCACGCGGGCCGCCATCACCGTCGTCTTGCCCGACCCGGCTCCGGCCACGATCACCTGCGGGGCGGGCGGCGCGATGATGCACGCCGTCTGCTCCGGGGTGAACGGAATCCCGAGGAGCTCCTTGAGCTGATCGGGATCGGTGATACGGGGCGGCACGTCAGAGAGGCTAGCGGCGGCCACTGACAATGGCGGACGGATCGGCCTCTGGGGGCGAAGAAGAGCAGGCCGGCACGGGTGGTGCAACCGATCACACCGGCGTGCTCACTCCACCACGTGCCGCCCCTCCGGCCGCGCGCTGCACGACGCCCGGAACGCGCAGTGTGCGCAGTGCTGTCCGGAGGTCGGCGTGAACCGCTCGTCGAGGACCTTGCCGGCGGCGGTCGCCAGCAGGTCGCCCACCCACTCCCCCTCCAGCGGCTCCTGCGCCTGCACCTTGGGCAGCGTCTCGCCGCCGTCACGCTTGGCGGCGCCCTGCCGCAGCTGGACCAGTTCCGCGCCGCCGGGCTCGGGGCGCAGCCCGTCGAAGGCCTCGTCGACGGCGCCCTCGCGGACGGCCAGCTGATAGACGGCGAGCTGGGGATGGTGCTCCACCTCGCGCGCGGTGGGTGCCTGCTTGCCGGTCTTGAAGTCGACGACGTAGGCGCGGCCCTCGCCGTCGGCCTCCACCCGGTCCATCTGGCCGCGGATGCGGACCTCGTAGTCACCCGCCTCCAGCGTCACGTCGAAGTCGTGCTCGCTGGCCACGGGTGTGCGGCCGGTGCGGTCCATGACGTGCCACTTCAGGAAGCGTTCGAGCGCCACGCGCGCGTTCTCCTTCTCCTGTGCCGACTTCCAGGGCGCGTCGAAGGCGAGCGCGTTCCACACGGAGTCGAGGCGCTCCATGAGGACGGCGAGATCGGCGGGGGTGTGCCCGGAGGCGACCTCGTCGGCGAGGACGTGCACCACGTTGCCGAAGCCCTGGGCGACCGTCGCGGGCGCGTCGGCCTTCACCTCGCGGCCCAGGAACCACTGCAGGGCACAGGTGTTGGCGAGTTGGTCGAGGGCGCTTCCGGAGAGCACGACGGGCTGGTCGCGGTTGCGCAGCGGCACCTTGCTCTCGGTCGGCTCGAACATGCCCCACCAGCGGTACGGGTGGGCGGAGGGGACCAGCGGGCGGCCGTCCTCGTCGGCGAGGGCCGCGAGCCGGGCCAGGCGGTGGGCCGCGGCCTCCCTGAGGGTGTCCGAGACGCGCGGGTCGACCGTCGTGGCGCGCAGTTCGGCCACCAGGGCGGCGACCGACAGGGGGCGGCGCGGGCGGCCCGTGACGTCCTTGGGCTCGACGCCGAGTTCGGTGAGGAATCGGGAGGGCTGGTCGCCGTCGTCCGCGGGGGCCTTCACCGCGGTGACGACGAGGCGTTCACGCGCGCGCGTGGCCGCCACGTAGAACAGGCGGCGCTCTTCCGCCAACAGCGCGCCCGGGGTGAGTGGTTCGGCGAGTCCGTCGCGGCCGATGCGGTCGGCCTCCAGGAGGGAGCCGCGGCGGCGCAGGTCGGGCCACAGGCCCTCCTGGACACCGGCGACGACCACCAGGCGCCACTCCAGGCCCTTGGAACGGTGCGCGGTCATCAGGCGGACGGCGTCGGGGCGTACGGCACGCCGTGTGAGGGTGTCGGCGGCGATGTCCTCGGCCTCGATCTCCTCCAGGAAGTTGAGGGCGCCCCGGCCGCCGGTGCGCTCCTCCGCGCGCGCGGCGGTCGCGAACAGCGCGCACACGGCGTCCAGATCACGGTCGGCGTTGCGCCCGGCCGCACCGCCACGCCGGGCGGACCGCTCCAGACGGGCGGGCCACGGCGTGCCCTCCCACAGGTCCCACAGCGCCTCCTCGGCCGTACCGCCGCCCGCGAGGCGCTCACGGGCCTTGCGCAGCAGCGCGCCGAGCCGCTGGGCGGCACGCGCGTACGTGGGGTCGTGCGCGACCAGGCGCTCCGGCTCGGCCAGCGCCCGCCCGAGCAGCTCGTCCGACGGCGGCGGCAAGGGGTTGCCGGCGGCCCGCTCCTCGTCGCGCAGGGCCCGGCCGAGGCGGCGCAGGTCTGCGGCATCCATGGCGGCGAGGGGGGAGGCGAGGAGGGTGAGGGCGGTCTCGGTGTCGAGCCAGGAGGTGGTCTGTTCCGCGGAGGCTTCTTCCGAGGGAGCCTCCGCGGGATCGGCCTCCTCGGCAGAGTGCGTCGCCGCCTCCGCCTCGGCCACCGCCCGCAGTGCCGTCAGCAGAGGCGCCACCGCCGGTTCGTGCCGAAGCGGGAGATCGTCTCCGTCGATGTCCAGCGGGACGCCTGCAGCCGTCAACGCGCGGCGGAGCGTCGGGATCGTGCGGGACCCGGCGCGCACCAGGACGGCCATCTCGCGCCAGGGAACGCCGTCCTCCAGATGCGCCCGCCGCAGGATGTCGGCGATGTTGTCGAGCTCCGTACCGGCCGTCGGGTACGTGAACACCTCGATGCGGCCGCCGTCGCGCACCGGAGCGAGCTCACGGTGCGCGCGTACCTTCTCCGCCGGGAGCCGGGTCAGCGGCATGCGCTGGGTGAGCAGTCGGGTCGCGGCGAGCAGGCCGGCGCCGGAGCGGCGGGAGGTGCGCAGGACCTCGACGGGTGCCGGGCGGCCGTCCGCGCGCGGGAACGCGTACGGGAACTCCAGGATGCCGTTCACGTCGGCGCCCCGGAACGCGTAGATCGACTGGTCGGGGTCGCCGAAGGCGACAAGGGTGCGGCCGCCGCCGGCGAGGGCGTGCAGCAGCCGTACCTGGGCCGCGTCCGTGTCCTGGTACTCGTCGACGAGTACGGCGTCGTACTGCGCGGCGAGCCGCTCGGCGACCTCGGGGCGGCGCGCGAGGAGGACCGCGCGGTGGACCAGTTCCGCGTAGTCGAGCACGCCCTGCAGGTCGAGGACGTCGAGGTACTCGGCGAGGAAGGCGGACGCGGCACGCCAGTCGGGGCGGCCGATACGGCGGGCGAAGGCGTCCAGAGCGCCCGGATCCAGGCCGAGTTCGCGACTGCGGGCGAGGACCGCGCGGACCTCGTCGGCGAAGCCCCGGGTGGTCAGACAGGCGCGCAGTTCGTCGGGCCAGCGCACATGCGCGAGGCCGAGCCGCTCCAGGTCGGGCTGGCCCGCGAGCAGTTCACGGACGGTCACGTCCTGTTCGGGGCCGGACAGCAGGCGTAGCGGTTCGGCGAAGCGGTCGCTGTCGTGGTGGGCGCGGACCAGGGCGTAGCAGAACGAGTGGAAGGTGGTCGCCCGGGGCGCCCGGGCCGCTCCTATGCGCAGCGCCATGCGGTCGCGCAGTTCGACGGCCGCCTTGCGGCTGAACGTCAGCACCAGCACGCGCGCGGGGTCGCCGCCCCGGGCGATTCGTGCCGCCACGGACTCGACGAGCGTGGTGGTCTTGCCGGTACCCGGACCTGCGAGAACGAGCAGCGGGCCGGCCTTGTGGTCAACCACGGAGCGCTGTGCGGCGTCCAGATGAGGGGGATCCGGAAGGGCCGGCGGGGTACGGACCAGTCGGTAAGCGCCACGGGCCCCCTGTCGCACCTGGGGGTGCGACAGGCGCCGGGTGGAGGAAGAGGAGCTCACGTGGTTCGCCGGTCCTGGTGGGTGTGCTGGTTGTCGGACCACCGTGCGTGCAGGGCGGTGATCGCGGGGTGAGGGGGACGTGTGCAGCCGACGCTACGCCGACGAAGAGTGTGGAAGCATGCCTTCCTCTTCTTCCCTCACGTCACTGGCGACGCGCGTGTCCCTCGCCCCTCGAACGTACGGCATGCCACGGATGTGCCCCTGCTCCCCCGTACGGATCACGCGTCACACACGAGGTTGCCGAATGGCGGAAGCTGTCAGGTGTGACCCTCCGCGCGTCCGCCGCCGTCCCATCGCGCCCGCTTCATGTCGAGGCGGGGCAGGTGGCCCTCCGCGGCCCTGCTCGCCTCCTTCAGAGGTGTGCTCTCGGCGCGGTAGTGATCAAGCGCCTCCAGCTCGTGTCCGGGCAGCAGGACGCCGTCCGAGCGCACGACACGCCACCAGGGCACGGCTCCCCCGTAGAGGGACATCGCTCGGCCGACCTGCCGGGGGCCGCCCTCCTCCAGCCACTCGGCCACGTCCCCGTACGTCAGGACACGCCCGGGCGGAATCAGCTCGGCGACTTCGAGGACGCGCTCGGCGTACTCCGGCAGCGCGTCGGGGTGCTCCGGTCGATCGTCGTACGGAAGGCTCTCCTCGCTCATCCGGCCCATCCTGCCGCACCCCTCCGACAGTGTGACGCGCTCGCCACTGTGCGTATCCCTCGCCCCGGGGCGGCGCTTCCGGCAGACTGTGCGCCCCCGCGTCCGCACCCTGATGCCCCCGTGTGTCGGTGGGGCATGCCACCATCATGCGGGCGGTGACCGGTGATACGAGATCAAGAAGAGACGATGAAGCAGCAGGGTGTGCACCCAGAGGATGCGGAGAGCACCTCTGACGCTTCGTCGCGCCCGGACTCCGGCACCGACGGCGAGGACGCGGCCGCGAAGGACATGACCAGGGACGACGCCGACTGCGCCGACGAGGTGCACAGCGACGAGGTCGAGGGCGACGAACCGCTGCTCCCCGCGCGCGTGCACCGCCCCTCCGATCTGATGCGTCTTCTGGCGGGCGTGCTGGCGATCGTCGTACTGCTCGCGATCGCCGCGTTCGCGCACGGCACCACGTCGGGCCTCGAACAGGACATCAACAAGGGCACCACTCAGGCGCCCGACCTGCTCATCAAGATCGCCGGTCTGGCCTCCAGCATCGCGATCCTGCTCGTGCCGGTCGCGTTCGCGATCGAGCGGCTGATCAAGCGCGACGGGCTGCGCATCGCGGACGGCGTGCTCGCGGCGGTGCTCGCGCACGGTGTGACGCTCGCCACGGACCTGTGGGTCGCCAAAGCCGCCCCGGGTTCCATCCAGGAGGCGCTCACCCAGCCCTCCCCCGGTGACATCCACGCCCTGACCGACCCGGTGCACGGCTATCTCGCGCCGGTCATCGCGTATATGACGGCCGTCGGCATGTCACGTCGGCCACGCTGGCGGGCCGTGCTGTGGACCGTCCTGCTGCTCGACGCGTTCTCGATGCTCGTCTCCGGGTACACGACACCGTTCTCGATCATCCTGACGGTTCTCATCGGCTGGACCGTGGCCTACGGGACGCTCTACGCGGTCGGCTCGCCCAACGTCCGTCCTACCGGACGGACACTGATGGCGGGTCTCCGGCACGTCGGCTTCCTCCCCGTGAGCGCGGCTCGCGAGGAGCTGGCGGAGACCCCGGAGACCGGCGACCGCGGCCGGCGCTACTTCGTCACGCTCGAGGACGGCCCGCCCCTGGACGTCACGGTCGTCGACCGGGAACAGCAGGCCCAGGGCTTCTTCTACCGCGCGTATCGCAATCTGACCCTGCGTGGCTTCGCCACCCGCAGCAGCCTCCAGTCGCTGCGCCAGGCCCTGGAGCAGGAGGCCCTCCTCGCCTACGCGGCCATCGCGGCCGGCGCCAACGCCCCCAAGCTGATCGCGACCTCCGAACTCGGCCCCGACGCCGTGATGCTCGTCTACGAGCACACCGGCGGGCGCACGCTCGACTCCCTGACGGACGACGAGATCACCGACGCGCTGCTGCACGACACGTGGCATCAGGTACGGGCGTTGCAGTCCCGGCGCATCGCGCACCGCCGGCTGGTGGGCGACGCGATTCTGGTGGATCGTTCCGGCACGGTCATCCTCACCGACCTGCGCGTCGGCGAGATCGCGGCCGGCGAACTGTTGCTGCGCATGGACGTCTCCCAGCTGCTGGTGACGCTCGGCCTGCGGGTGGGCGCCGAGCGCGCGGTCGCCTCGGCGGTGGCCGTGCTCGGCCCGGACGCCGTGGCCGACTGCCTGCCGATGCTGCAGCCCATCGCCCTCAGCCGCACCTCCCGCGCGACCCTGCGCAGGCTGGCCCGGGAGCGCGCCCAGCGCGAGCGGGACGCGGTCCTGGAGGCCTCGCGGCAGGCCAAACAGGCGCGGCTGGAGGCCGCCGACGAGCACGCCAGGCCCGTCCTCGAAAAGCCCGACAAGAAGGCCGTGCGCGCGGAGCAGCGGGCCGAGAAGCGGGCGATCGACGAGGCCATCGACGAGGCGCGCGAGGAGGATCTGCTCACGCAGATCCGGCACCAGGTGCTGCTGATCCGCCCGCAGGCCCCGGTCGAGCCGGCCCGTCTCGAGCGGGTGCGGCCCCGGACGCTGATCAGTTTCATCGCCGGTGCCATCGGCGCGTACTTCCTGCTGACGCAGCTCACCCACATCGAGTTCGGGCTGCTGATCGAGAACGCGCAGTGGGGCTGGGTCGCGGCGGCCGTCGTGTTCTCGGCGGCCAGTTACGTCGCGGCGGCCATGGCTCTGATGGGGTTCGTGCCGGAGCGGGTGCCGTTCCTGCGGGCCGTGGCGGCGCAGGTCGCCGGGTCCTTCGTCAAGATCGTCGCGCCGGCCGCGGTGGGCGGTGTCGCGCTCAACACGCGCTTCCTGCAACGCGCGGGCGTACGGCCCGGGCTGGCGGTCGCCAGTGTCGGCGCCTCGCAGCTGTTCGGGCTCGGCTGCCACATCCTGATGCTGCTGTCGTTCGGCTATCTGACCGGCACCGAGAAGACCCCGTCCCTGTCGCCGTCCCGGACGGTCATCGCGGGTCTGTTGACGGTGGCGGTGCTCGTCCTGGTGGTCACCTCGGTGCCGTTCCTGCGGAAATTCATCGTCACGCGCGTGCGCTCGCTCTTCGCCGGTGTCGTGCCGCGCATGCTGGACGTGCTGCAGCGGCCGCAGAAGCTCGTCACCGGCATCGGCGGCATGCTGCTGCTGACGGCCTGCTTCGTGATGTGCCTGGACGCCTCGATCCGCGCCTTCGGCCAGCAGGGGACCTCGCTCAGCATCGCCAGCGTCGCCGTCGTCTTCCTCGCCGGAAACGCGCTCGGATCCGCGGCCCCGACCCCGGGCGGCGTGGGCGCCGTGGAGGCGACTTTGACGGTCGGTCTGATCGCCGTGGGCCTGCCCAAGGAGGTCGCCGCCCCGGCCGTGCTGCTGTTCCGGCTGCTGACCCTGTGGCTGCCGGTGCTGCCGGGCTGGCTCGCCTTCAACCAGCTCTCGCGCAAGGGCGCGCTCTAGGACGACGTCATGTCGTACGACGGCGGTACGCGCGCGTACCTCGTACGGCCCGTGCCCCGAGCGCCCCGCCCCGCACGCCCGCACGATGGGAGCATGCCGAAGCCTCCCCGCGCGCGTGCCGCTGCCCTGACCGTCACCGCCGTACTCCTGTCCTCCATGCTGACCGGGTGCAGCGACGACTCCAAGGACGGGGATCTGTCGGCGCAGAGGCTGAACTGGAAGGACTGTCCGGCCCCTTCGCAGGCGGAGGGCGGTGGTGATGCCCCGTCACCTCTGCCGAACGGCGGCACCTGGCAGTGCGCCACCATGAAGGCGCCCCTGGACTGGAACAAGCCCAAGGGCGACACGATCGGCATCGCGCTGATCCGGGCGAGGGCGAGCGGCGACAAGAGCGAGCGCATCGGCTCGCTCGTCTTCAACTTCGGCGGGCCGGGCGGCTCGGGTGTCTCCACGCTGCCCTCCTTCGGGCAGGACTACGCGAAACTGCGCACCCGCTACGACCTGGTCAGCTTCGACCCGCGCGGCGTCGGACGCAGTGCCCCCGTGAAGTGCGAGAGCGACCAGGAACTCGACCCCTACTTCCAGCAGGACGCGACCCCCGACGACACCGCCGAGCAGACCGAGTTCCTGGGCAACACGAAGACGTTCAACGCGGCCTGCGAGAAGAACTCCGAGAAGATGTTGTCGCAGGTGCGCACCACCGACGCGGCCCGTGACATGGACCTGATGCGGCAGGTCCTCGGCGACGACAAGCTGTACTACTTCGGCATCTCGTACGGCACCGAACTCGGCGGTGTCTACGCCCACTTGTTCCCCAAGCATGTGGGGCGTGCCGTCTTCGACGCGGTCGTCGACCCGACGCAGGACCCCGAACAGGGCTCTCTCGGGCAGGCCAGGGGCTTCCAGCTCGCGCTCGACAACTTCGCCGAGGACTGCACGTCGAAGGCCGAGGAGTGCAAGATCGGCGACAGCGCGCAGGACGTGAAGGACCGTATCGCCAAGCTGCTGAAGGACCTCGACAAGAAGCCGATCCCCGGCATCTTCCCGCGCGAGCTGACCCAGACCGCCGCCACCAACGGCATCGCCCAGGCCCTGTACTCCAAGGACTTCTGGCAGTACCTGACGGAGGGACTGCACGAGGCGTACGACGGCGACGGAAAGATCCTCATGGCGCTGTCCGACTCGATGAACGGACGCAGCGAGAACGGCGAGTACAGCAACATCGCCGCGGCGAACGTCGCCATCAACTGCGCGGACGAAAAGGCCCGCTACACCGTCGACTACGTGCGGCAGAAGCTGCCCGCGTTCCGGGCCGCCTCACCGCTGTTCGGCGACTTCCTCGCGTGGGGCATGGTCAGCTGCACCGACTGGGCGGTGGCCGGCGCCGCCGACCATCCCGACGTGACCGCGTCCGGCTCGGCGCCGATCCTCGTCGTGGGCAACACCGGGGACCCGGCCACGCCGTACGAGGGCGCGCGGAAGATGGTGGACGCACTGGGCAAGGGCGTCGGCGTGGAACTGACGTACAAGGGGCAGGGGCACGGCGCCTACGACAGCAAGGACAAGTGCGTCCAGAGCGCGGTGAACGGCTACCTGCTGGACGGAAAGGTGCCGGCCGCCGGAACCGTCTGCTCCTAGCAGCAGACCCTCATTCCGGATGAAAGTGCAGGCCAGAAGGTTATCCACAGGCCCCCGCAGGCTTCGCGTGATCTGCCTACTATGGCCTGACCGCCGTTCGCTGCTCGGTGCGGACGGCCTGTGAAGCGGGGGGAACGCACATGGCACGTTTCGTACGGTGGGCGGCGCTGGGGAGCGTCGCCGCGCTGCTGGTCGCGGGCTGTGGCGGCGGCTCGTCGTCCGGCGACGACAAGGGGGGCGCGGGGACCGGCTCGGCCGCCTCGCCGTCGACCGGTTCCTCCGGTACGACCGCGGCGCTGCCCGCCTCACTGACCGCGCAGAAGCTCGCCTGGGGTCGCTGCAGGGCCACCGCGGACTCCCCCGCGCCGGGTAGCGACTGGCGGTGCGCGACGCTCAAGGTGCCGCTGGACTGGTCGAAACCGGACGGCGAGACGATCGGCCTGGCCCTGATCCGCTCGCAGGCGACCGGGGGCGACCGCGTCGGCTCCCTCCTGTTCAACTTCGGCGGTCCCGGCGGCTCGGGCGTCGACTACATGCCGTCGTACGCGGCCACCGTGTCGAAGCTGCACGAGCACTACGACCTGGTGAGCTGGGACCCCCGTGGTGTGGCGTCCAGCGAGGGCGTGCGCTGCCGCAGCGACAAGGCGATCCAGGCCGCCGAGGACATCGACGCCACTCCGGACACCCCCGCCGAGGAGAAGGCGTACTTCCAGGACGCCGTCGACTTCGGCAAGGGCTGCCAGAAGGCCGCCGGTAAGCTGCTGGCGCATGTGTCGACGACCGACACCGCGCGCGACATGGACCTGATGCGCCAGGTGCTGGGCGATACGAAGATGCACTACTTCGGTATCTCGTACGGCACCGAACTCGGCGGCGTCTACGCCCACTTGTTCCCGAAGAACGTGGGGCGGCTGATCCTCGACGCCGTCGTCGACCCGAGCGCCGACTCGGTGGGCCACGCGGAGAACCAGTCCCGGGGTTTCCAGCGCGCACTGGACGACTACCTCAAGTCGACCGGCCAGGACCCGAAGCGGGGCAGCCAGAAGATCGCGAACCTGGTGAAGCGGCTCGACGCGAACCCACTGCCGACGTCCTCCGGCCGGAAGCTGACGCAGACCCTCGCGCTCACCGGCATCGTCCTGCCGCTGTACAGCAAGTCCGGCTGGCCGACCCTGACCAGTGCCCTGGACGCGGCCGAGCAGGGTGACGGCTCGGAGCTGCTGCAGCTCGCCGACGGCTACAACGAACGCGACGCCTCGGGGCACTACGGCACGACGACCCACTCGCAACGAGTCATATCGTGCCTGGACGACAAGCAGCGGCCGACCGCCGAGGAGACGAAGAAGCAGCTGCCGACCTTCGAGAAGATCTCGCCCGTGTTCGGGGACTTCCTCGGATGGGACACGGCCGGCTGGTGCCACGACTGGCCGGTGGCCGGACAGTACGAGACCCCCGAGGTGAGCGCGTCCGGTGCGGCGCCGATCCTGGTGGTCGGCAACACCGGCGACCCGGCGACGCCGTACGAGGGCGCCCGGAAGATGGCCGACGAGCTCGGCAAGGGCGTCGGTGTGGAGCTCACCTGGAAGGGCGAGGGGCACGGTGCGTACGGGAACGGGAGCGACTGCGTCGACTCGACGGTGAACGCGTATCTGCTGGACGGGACGGTGCCGAAGGACGGGAAGGTCTGCGCCCAGTAGGGCGGGCCGAGGGCTTCGAGGCCCGGGCAGCGGTAAGGGGCCCGGCACCCGTGGTGCCGAGCCCCTTCCGGGAAGGCCTGTGCCTAGTAGACCGGCTTGTCCGGCTCGATCTGGTTGACCCAGCCGATCACACCGCCGCCGACGTGCACGGCGTCGGAGAAGCCCGCGGACTTCAGCACCGCGAGGACTTCCGCACTGCGGACACCCGTCTTGCAGTGCAGGACGATCTTCTTGTCCTGCGGAAGGGCCTCCAGGGCGGTGCCCATGAGGAACTCGTTCTTCGGGATCAGCTTGGCGCCCGGAATGGAGACGATCTCGTACTCGTTGATCTCACGGACGTCGATGATCTCGATGTTCTCGCCGTCGTCGATCCACTCCTTGAGCTGCTTGGGAGTGATCGTCGAGCCGGCGGCGGCCTCCTGGGCCTCCTCGGAGACGACACCGCAGAAGGCCTCGTAGTCGATCAGCTCGGTGACGGTCGGGTTGTCGCCGCAGACCGCGCAGTTCGGGTCCTTGCGGACCTTGACCTGGCGGTACTGCATCTCCAGGGCGTCGTAGATCATCAGGCGGCCGACCAGGGGTTCACCGGTGCCGGTCAGGACCTTGATGGCCTCGGTGACCTGGATGGAGCCGATGGACGCGCACAGCACGCCCAGCACGCCGCCCTCGGCGCAGGAGGGGACCATGCCCGGCGGCGGGGGCTCCGGGTAGAGGCAGCGGTAGCAGGGGCCGTGCTCGGACCAGAAGACGGAGGCCTGGCCGTCGAAGCGGTAGATCGAGCCCCACACGTACGGCTTGTTGAGCAGCACGGCCGCGTCGTTGACCAGGTAGCGGGTGGCGAAGTTGTCGGTGCCGTCGACGATCAGGTCGTACTGGCTGAAGATGTCCATCACGTTCTCGGCCTCGAGCCGCTCTTCGTGGAGGATCACGTTCACGTACGGGTTAATGCCGAGGACGGAGTCACGCGCGGACTCGGCCTTGGAGCGACCGATGTCGGCCTGGCTGTGGATGATCTGGCGCTGCAGGTTCGACTCGTCGACCTCGTCGAACTCCACGATGCCGAGCGTGCCTACGCCCGCCGCGGCCAGGTACATCAGCGCCGGCGAGCCCAGGCCGCCGGCGCCCACACAGAGCACCTTGGCGTTCTTCAGCCGCTTCTGCCCGTCCATCCCGACGTCCGGGATGATCAGGTGGCGGGAGTACCTGCGGACCTCGTCTACGGTGAGCTCAGAGGCTGGCTCGACCAGGGGTGGCAGCGACACGGGGACTCCGTTGATCGGTCAATCACTACAGTTGTTCTCCTCGTAACACTGCCACGGCCTTCTTCATTCCGAGACACCCGTATCGATCCGCGAGACGATTTCGTCCCAGTAGCCGGGCATGCTCTCCCAGGGGTCGACGCGGCCGCCGTGGTCCGTGCGGTCGGTGAAGTAGATGGTCGACGCGCCTTGCCAGCGGGCGATGCGAAGGGCCTCGTCGAGGTGCGGGCGGGGCACTCCGTGGACGAAGTGGCAGAAGCGGTCGGGTGGGTAGTCGGCGGTCCACTCTGCCACCTGCGACCAGCGGTAGTCGCTCCACGGGCCGGAGAAGGTGACCAGCTGGTCGGCGCTCTCGGCATAACCGGGGCACGGGTGGGTGCCGTGGCCGAGGACGATGTGGGCGCCGTCACGGATTCCGCGGAGCGTGGTGACGGTGCGGCGGATCTCCGGGAGCGAGGCCCGTTCGGCCGGACAGCGGTCCAGAAGGAAACCGTCGACCTGGTACCAGTCGATGTAGCGATGGGCGTCGGAGATCATCTCGCCGAAGGTGCGGGCGCCATTGCAGGCGTCGAGGTGGCCGAGGACCCTGACACCGGCGTTGCGGAGGCGGCCTGTGGCTTCCAGACAGTGCGGGTCGGGGCGACTGCCGGGGCCGTCGGCGACATTGAGAACGACCCAGTGCAAGGGGGTTCCGGGGCGGGTGAGCTCGCCCCACTCGGCGGGTGCGACGAGGGGGTGGGCGTAGCCGGGGATGCCGAAGCCGGTGCGGAGTTCGGTGCTCCGGGTGCCTGGTTTGCTGCTGGTCAGATGCGGCATGCCGCCTCCATCCAGATGTCGGCCAACGACTCTTCGAGGTTGATCCGGGGGCGCCAGCCGAGGCGGTCGCGGGCGGTGCGTACGTCCGCCTGCTGCCAGCTGCCACAGCCGTCGGGGTACGGGTATGCGACGGGGGCGCCGTGGTCGGGGTCGGGGCGCGGGTGGCCGATCGCGGTGCGGAGCGGGCTGTGCGAGCCGAACACGCCGGGTGGGCCGTCGAGTTCGTGGAGGGAGCCGCCGTATCCCGCGACGCGGGCGAGGGTGGCGGCGGCGTCGCGGAGGCGGATGGCGCGGCCGGAGCCGATGTTGATGACGCCCTGGGCGGCGGAAAGGCTGGCGGCGTGGACGGCGCGGGCGACGTCCCGTACGTCGACGTAGTCGCGTTGGGCGCCGAGGCCGGCGAGTTTGAGTTCGCCGTCGCCGGACTGCATGGCTCGGCGCATGGCCTCTGCGAGGCGGCCGAGGGGGGAGCCGGCGGGGGTGCCGGGGCCTGCCGGGGAGAAGACACGGAGAACCACCGCGTCCAGTCCGGAGCCGAGGACGAGTTCGGTCGCGGCGAGTTTGCTCACGCCGTACGGGCCGCCGGGGCGCGGGACGGCGTCCTCCGCGGTGGAGGAGCCGGGCTGGCTGGGGCCGTACTCGGCGCCGCAGCCGATCTGGACGAGGCGGGCGCCGCAACCGCTGCGGCGGAGGGCCTCGCAGACCGTGGCCACGGCGACGGTGTTGTGGCGGGTGAGTTCGCGGGCGCCGCCTCGGGTGGCGCCCGCGCAGTTGATGACGACGCCGGGGTGGACCGCGTCGAGGAAGCGGGTGAGGGCGCCGGGGCTGCCGGATGCGAGGTCGAAGCGGACGTCGGCGTCGTCGCCGCGGCCTAGGGCGGTGAGCTGGACGGCGGGGTCGGCCAGGAGGCGGTCTGCCACGAAGCGGCCGAGGTAGCCGTTGGCTCCGATCAGTAGGACTCTCATCGGGAGGCTCCTGGGGTGAGGTTGGGCGTGGGACTGGGGGTGAGGAGGGAAGGGGTCATGTGGTGCTCCTGCCTCCGGCGGTTGGGCCGGGGATGCCTGCGGCGCAGCCGCGGGTTCGGTGAGGGCTTGTGCAGCGCCTGCGGTGCGTTGCGGGGCGGGGCCGCGGCGGGGGGTGTCCGTCCTCGGCCGGGCGGTGCTGTTCCTCGGTGAAGTGCTGTGTCCTGACGCCCGACACCGCGGGCGGACGCCCCTCGCCCCGTCCCCTTCCCGGCGTACGCGGGTGCGGCGAACGCCCACGGTCCCGGGGCCTTTCCGCCGCGGGCGGCCGCGGATGCATGGGGGTGTGTCTTCGCCTCAGCACGGGTGCTCCGTCGGTGCATGGGCCGAGGCGCGGGTGAGGGCGCGCGCCGCGTGGAGGAGCAGGGTCAGTGCGGCCGCGCCGCAGGCGAGTGCCGGGACGCCGACCGGGCCCGCGGCGTCGACGAGGGTCTCCACCGGTGTGGCGAGGAAGCCGCACCCGGGGAGGCGGCTCGCGAAGACCGTGGCCAAGGCCATTGCCTCGGTTGTGGCTGCCGCGGTGAGGGCGATCGCCGGGGCATGCCTGGAGCCGTGCGTGGTGAGGAGGCGGGACAGGAGGAGCAGGGCACCCAGGGGGATGCCCTGGGCGTAGGGGGCCGGCTCGGTGAGGGCTGTGCCGGACAGGGCCAGCAGGGCGGTCAGAGCGCACAGGTAGAGGGCGAACGCGCCGAGGAGGAGGGGGCGTACGGCGGCTGCGAAGTCCTCCAGGCCTCGGCTGGTGGTCAGTCTGCGGCGGGCGTGGGCGGTGAGGAGGTGCGCGGTCCAGGCCGCGGGGGCGCAGGACCAGGTGAGGGCCAGGAGGGGGGCCGTGGTGAGGGGCCAGGGGGTGTGGGGGGTGAGTGCGGGTGGAGCGTCGGGGCCTCCGGTCAGAGCTGTGCTGAGGAGGCCGTCGCCGAGGACCGCGTAGGCGATGAGCCAATACGTCGGGATGTGGGGACCGGGAGGGGTGGCGGTGGGGGTGGTGGTGGCCAGGGGGCCGCGGGAGAGTGCGGCGCGGAGGGCGAAGGCCATTGCCAGGGTTCCTGCCGCCGCTACGGCCAGGCGAGGTTGGTCCTGGGTGAGGTGAAAGCCGGTCAGCGTCGCTGTGCAGAGGGCGCCGGGGAGGAGGGTGAGGAGGATCCAGTCGGCGCGGGCCCGGGGGGCTGGGAGTGGTGGGGTGGGGGCGGGGGGCTCGTCGGTGTGGGTGGCTCGGGCGTGCATCTCCTCCGCGAGGGAGAAGACGTCCCGGTGGCGGAAGCGTGCGGCTGTGCGGTCCGTGATTCCGTGCGCCTCCAGGCCGGCCGCGATCTCCAGGGGGTCCACGGCTCGTTCGCACAGGTCACGGTGACGGTGCATCAGCGCCTTCACGGGGTCGGCGGCGGAGCGGCGGGGGGCGGGGCGCGGCTCGGTGTTCTTCTCGGTGGCGGCACGCGTGCGCGCCGATGTTTCGTCGTCCACGCGCGGGGGTGCCGGCGTGTCGGCGCCCGGTCCTTCGTCGGTGTTCTCCGTCGCCCACCCCTGCGGGCGCTCGTCCCAGGCGCCGACATCTCGCGGTGTGTCCGGTCGGTCGAGTTCTCCCAGGTCGCTCATCGCGCGCCCTCCGTGGCCGGGAGGGGGGTGGTGGCGCGGACCGGGGCGCCGGCCGCCCAGGCGGGGCCGCCGCTTGCCACGACTCGGGCCGTCGGCTCGGTCCAGCGGCCGGGGACGTGGGCCTCGGCGGGGACGGCGAAGGGCAGGGGTTCTCCGGTGTCGTCGAGGACGACCCGGCGCACCGGGGTGCGGGAGACGATCTCCAGGTAAATGCCGTGAAATGCCGTGATGTTCTGGTCGACGGTGAACAGTTCGAGCGCGCGGGCGCGTGCGGCGGCACCCAGGCGCGCGCGGCGCTCGGGGGCGCGCAGTAGCGCTACACACGCCTCCGCGAGCGCCCTGGGGTTGCGCGGCGGCACGACGAGCCCCGTACCGCCGATGACCTCCACGACCGCGCCGACGTCCGTCGAGACGGTCGCGCGGCCGCAGAACATGGCCTCCACCAGGCTGATGGGGAAGCCTTCGACCACGCTGGACAGGACGGTGACCGCCCCGGCGGCGTACGCGTCGGCGAGGGCCGGCAGCTCCGGACCGCCGATCTCCTCGAAGGAGACGGGGTTGTCGCCGACCGAGTGCAGGCCCTCGGCCTCGTCGGGGAAGAGCTGGGCGGCGAGGGCCCTGCAGTGGCCGAGGTAGGCCTCGGCCTCGGGGCCGGACGCGGTGCCGATGATCCGGAGTCGGGTCTTCGGCTCCTCCTTGCGGATCTCCGCGAAGGCGTGGAGGAGGGACACCAGGTCTTTGGTGGGTTCGATACGGCCGACCCAGGCCAGCGTGTCGGGGGCCGTGCGGTCCGTGGACTCGCCGACCTCGGTGAAGCGGGAGGCGTCCATGCCCGGGTGGACCGTGCGGAGCTTGGCACGGTCGGCTCCGCAGCGCTCCTGCCAGCGGCGGGCGTGCGCGTTGCCGGGGGTGATGATCGCGGCCCGGTCGTAGAGCTCGGCCGCGAGTTTGCCGTGGAAAGCGGCGAGGAGGGTGCGCACGGCGGATGGGGCGTCCGTCGCGGCGAGGTAGTGCGTGCGCAGGCGGACTCCGTACTCGGTCAGGAGCATCGGTACGCCGAAGAAGTGGTGGGTGAGCAGGGCGGGCAGGGCTGCTGGACCGCCCGAGGTTGCGTGACAGAGGTCGACCGCGCCGAGGCCGTCGTCCTGGTACCAGTCGAGCGAGAGGGGGCGCAGGGCGCGTTCCAGGTGTGCGGCGACCGCGAGGAGATCCGGTACGCGCGCCTCGCGCGCCGCCTGTCGTGCGCCCTGCGCACGACAGGCGCGCTCCAGGGCGCGTACGGCGGACTCCGAGCGGAGTGCGCCCACCAGGCCGCCCTCGTCCCGGGCCAGTTCGGCGAGGCCGTACAGCGCGTCGGCGAAACGGTCCGCCTCAGCGGCCGCCGCTCCCTTTGGGGAGCGGGAACCACACAGCGCGGTCGCCAACTCGCCGTAACACTCGGCGAACCGCCGACGCGCCCGGCGCCCGTACACCACGCCGTCCTCCTCGGCCGCCCACAGCGGCGCCGTGCGCACCCGGCCGACCTGCGGCGGCAGCGGGAGCCAGCCCTCGTCCTCCTGGCGCTCGCTGCGGCTGAGCGCGTAGACGTCGAACTCGTGCCGCCCGAGCCCGCGCACGAGCCGGTCGCACCAGAGCCTGGCGTCACCGCTCACATACGGATAGCCACCCTCCGTAAGCAGTCCGATGCGCACGTACGCACCCCCGATCTCCCGTTTGGGGAGCCACCGTTGACCCGGCGGCTCGCAGCGGGAAGAACGTATGCGGACAAGGCGGTGGCGCGACGGACGGTTGTCCATCGCGCCACCAAAAGGGGTGAACGCTCGTAACTTTCCCGTGCGGGTCGCGTTCGATCGCGCTAAGAGATCAAGCAGTTACGTTACGTCAGGCTGCGGCCAGCTCCCGCCGGGCCGCCCTGCGCCGGGCCGCCACCTGCGGGTCGAGTGCCGGTACGGCGGCCAGGAGCTGCTTGGTGTACGCGTCCTGGGGGTTGTCGTACACCTCGTCGGCGGGCCCCGACTCGACGATCCGGCCCCGGCGCATCACCGCGACCCGGTCGCTGACCTGGCGCACCACGGCGAGGTCATGGGCGACGAAGACGAGCGCCAGGCCCAGTTCGCGCTGGAGTTCACCGAGCAGGGCGACGACCTGGGCCTGGGTGGTCACGTCGAGAGCGGAGACCGGCTCGTCGCAGACGATCACGCGCGGGTCGGCCGCGAGCGCCCGCGCGATCCCCACGCGCTGGCGCTGGCCCCCGCTGAACTCGTGCGGGTAGCGGTCATAGTGCGCCCCTTCGAGCCCCACGCGTTCCAGGAGTTCCGTCACACGTCCCCTGATGCGCTTCTCGTCGCGCTCGCCCCGCGCGCGGAGCGGGTCGGCTATCGACTCGCCCACGCTGCGGCGGGGGTTGAGGGAGGAGACAGGGTCCTGGAAGACCATCTGGACGGCCGGGTTCACGCCCACGCGCGCGTGGCCCTCGTAGCGGACCTCTCCGGTTGTGGGCTCCAGCAGGCCGACCAGCATCCGCCCGAGCGTCGTCTTGCCGCTGCCGCTCTCGCCGACGACACCGAGGGTCTCGCCGCGGCGGATGGTCAGCGACACGTCGTCGACGGCCGCGAACGCGCCCTTTCCGCGGCCGAATTCGCGCCGCAGGCCGGTTGCCTCCAGGACGACGTCCTGAGCGTCCTGCGCGCCGGGGTCCGACGAGGCGTTCTCCCGCGCCGCGCGCCGGGCGTCCACGCGTGGCACCGCGGCCAGCAGGTCCCGCGTGTACTCCTGCGCAGGCGACCCCAACACGTCCGCCACCGGCCCGTGTTCGACCACACGCCCGTGCCGCATCACGAGCACCTCGCCGACGCTCTCGGCGGCGACGCCCACATCGTGGGTGACGAGCAGCAGCCCCATGCCGGTCTCCTCGCGCAGCGTGTGCAGCAGGTCGAGGATCTGGGCCTGGACGGTGACGTCCAGGGCGGTGGTCGGCTCGTCGGCGATCAGCAGGTCGGGCTCGCAGGCGAGCGCCATCGCGATGAGCGCGCGCTGGCGCATGCCGCCGCTGAACTCGTGCGGGCGGGAACGGGAGCGGCGTTGTGCGTCCGGAATGCCGACCCGGTCCAGGACCTCCACCGCACGCGCGCGTGCCGCTCGTCGTGACACGCGCGTGTGCACGCGGTACACCTCGGCGATCTGGTCGCCGATCGCGTAGTACGGGTCGAGGGAGGAGAGCGGGTCCTGGAAGACCATCGCGGCCTTCGCGCCGCGCAGCCGCCGCAACTCGTCGTCGGACGCCTCGTGTACGGCGGTGCCGGCGACCTCGATCGAGCCGCCGACCCGCGCGCCCGTGCCGTTGTGCAGGCCCAGCAGGGCGGAGGCGACCGTGGACTTGCCGGAGCCGGACTCCCCGACCAGGGCCAGGGCGGCGCCCTGCTCCAGGGTGAAGGAGAGGCCGTCGACGGCCTTGAGGTCGCCGAACTCGACGGTCAGATCGGTGACTTGGACGAGACTCACGTCAGTACCACCCGTCGGTCGGCCACCGCGTACAGAACGTCCGCGACGGCGTTGGCGAGGACCACGAAGAAGCCGATGACCAGGACCATGCCGACGACGACGGGCAGGTCGACCACGTTGACGGCGTGGACGAGTTCCTGGCCGATGCCGGGAAGGCCGAAGAGGGTCTCGGTGAGGACCGCGCCGCCGATCGCCGAGCCGACGTTGTTGGCGTTCAGCGCGATGACGGGCGCCAGGGCTCCGCGCAGCGCGTGCCGCACGACGATCGTCCGCTCGGCGACGCCGTACGCGCGGAAGGTGCGGATGTGGTCCTCGGCCAGCGTCTCCAGCATCGACGCCCTGGTCATCCGCGCGAACGCGGCGGCCTCGATGAGGGCGAGCGAGAGCCACGGCAGCAGCAGGTTCCACGCCCACTGCTCGGGGTCGTCGGTGAGGTTCACGTACTGCGGGAAGGGCAGCAGTTGCAGTTCGCCGCAGACGACGATCATCAGGACCAGGCCGATCACGAAGACCGGGGTCGCCCAGCCCGCCAGGGTGAGCCCCGTCAGCAGCCGCTCGGTGAACCGGCCGCGCCGCCAGGCGGAGAGCACACCGGTGCCGACGCCGAGGATCAGCCACAGCACCATGGCACCGAGGACGAGCGAGAGGCTCACCGGGAGCTTCGTCAGGATGATGTCCAGGACCTGCTGGTCGCTCTGGTAGGAGAGGCCGAGGCAGGGGGCCGAGCAGTGCGCCACCGAGGTGCCGGTCGAGTAGTCCTGACCGGCGATCAGGCCCACGAGGAAGTGCCAGTAGCGCAGGTACAGCGGGTCGTCGAGCTTGAGCTGCTCGGCGACCTGGCGCACCTGTTCCGGGGAGCAGCGCGGGCCGCAGGTGATCTGGGCGACGTTGCCGGGGGTGGCGTAGAAGACGACGTAGACGAGGACCGAGATGGCCAGCAGGGTGATCACGGCGCCGACGGCGCGTCGCAGGAGGAAGCCTCCGAAGCCGCTCATACGGTGCCCTCCTTGCCTGCCCTGGTGTCCCGTCCGGCGGCCTTGGCCTCACGCCTGCGGCCCGTGCCGGCGCTCAGGCGCGAGGCCGCGCGCGGGTCGAGGGCGGTGCGGACGCCGTCGCCGAGGACGGTCAGGGCGAGGACGGTGACGAACAGGGCGCCGGCCGGCAGCAGCAGGTACTGCGGGGCCGCCTGGTACCAGACGTCGGCGGCGGTGAGCATCTGTCCCCAGGACGGCGTCGGGGGCTTCACACCGACGCCGAGGAACGACAGGGCCGCCTCGACGCTGATGTTGACCGGCACGAGGATCGCGGCGTAGGTGATGACCGGCGCGGCGAGCCCGGGCAGCAGTTCCCTGCGGGCGATGCGCCAGGTGCCCCAGCCGCTGAGCCGGGCGGCCGAGACGTAGTCGAGCCCCTTCAGCGTGAGCGTCTGAGCGCGTACGACCTTCGAGATGCTGCCCCACGCGATGAACCCGATGACGAGGGTGACCAGTACGGGGCGGGGGAAGCTCGCCGGGACGATCGCGAGCAGTGCCAACGACATGATCATCAGCGGCATGGCGACGAAGATGTCGGTGAGTCGGCTCAACAGTTGATCAACCCATGCAGTGCCGAGGGCTGCGGCGACACCGATGACGACCCCGAGGGCGACCTGGATCACGGTGGCCGCCAGCGCGACCCCCAGCGAGACCCGCGCCCCGTAGACCAGCCGCGCGAACAGGTCACGCCCGGTCTGCGGCTCCACGCCCAGCCAGTGGTCCGCGCTCATCCCCCCGAAGGAGCCGATCGGCACGCCCCCGCGCGCGGAGTCGACGAGCGAGGGGTGATAGGTGGTCGGGTCCTGGCCCTCGATCGCCGTGAGCAGCGGGGCTGCGACGGCGACCAGGACCAGCAGCGCGACGACTCCCGCCGCGACGAGGGCGGCGCGCTGCGTACGCAGGCGCCGCCAGAACTGACGGGCCCCCGAGCCCGCCGGGACGGGCTCGGGGCCCGTGCCGGCGGCCTCGGCGGCGACAAGTGCCTCGCTCATGGCGCTACTTCACCGCGACCTGCGAGATGTCCAGCACACCGGTCCAGTCGCTGATCACGACGTTCCTGATGTTCTTGCCGACCAGTCGCTTGTAGACGGGGTGGAACAGCGGCACGGTCAGCGCCTGCTCGCCGATCTTCTTGTCCAGTGCACCCCACCGCTTGGCGGCAGCGTCAAGATCGGTCAACTTGTTGATCGCGTCAATCTCGGCATTGACCGACTTGTCATTGAGCAGGCCCGTGTTGAAGTTCGCGCCGTCCTTGACGATCTGCCGGCCGTCGAAGATCGGGGCGAGGAAGGGGCCGCCGGAGGGCCAGTCGGCACCCCAGTGAGCGAGGAAGAAGCCGGGCTCGGTCTTCACGCTGTGGATCGTGTCGGAGTAGTCGTTCTCCTCCAGGCCCTGCAGCTTGACCGTGATGCCGGCCTTCTTGAGCGCGTCCTGGACGGCGGTCGCGATTTCCGGGCTGGTCTCGAAGTCCTTGGCGTTGGAGTGGGTCAGCGTGACGGTGAGTCCGTTCGGGTAACCGGCCTCCTTCAGCAGCTCCTTGGCCTTCGCCGGGTTGCCGGTCCTGCCCGCCGGGAAGAGGTCGTAGGGCTCGTAGCCGAAGGACTTCTGGTCGGGCAGGTAGGTGGTCGCGGCCTCGGCGAGCGCGCTGCCGCCGGCGGCATTGATCACGGACGAGCGATCAATGGCGTACGAGATCGCCTGGCGCACCTTGACGTTGGTGAACGGCTTGACCGTCGGGTTGAACGCTATGTAGTCGGTGTAGCCGAAGTGGCCGGTGCCGACGCGGGAAGCGAGTTCCTTGTCGCTGGTCACCTTGGCGAGTTCGGCCGGGCCGAGGTTGGTGTCCGTCGTCACGGCGGTCGCGTCCGAACCCTGGGACGCCGACAGCCGCTGGTTGATCACGGACGAGTCGAGGCCCGACTTCACGTCGACCTGGTCCGGATACGCCTTGCGCTCGGCGTCCGTCGCGGTCGACCAGTACGTGTTGCGCTCCAGGACGATGTGCTCACCGTTGTTCTCGTTCTTGACGACCTTGTACGGGCCGGACGAGATCGGGTGCTCCGCGTACTTCGTGCCCGTGTCCTTGGCCTTGGGGACGGGCGTGAACTGGGTCTGCGTGGCCAGGTACGGGAACTCGCCCTCGGGCTTGTTCAGGTGGAAGACGATGGTCCGCGCGTCCGGCGTCTCGATCGCCGTCAGGCCCTTCTTGTCCTTGTACGGCCCCTGGTAGTCCGCGGCACCGACCAGCCAGTCCCGCAAGTAGGGCGCGCCGCCGGACAGTTCGGGCGCGAAGGAGCGCTCGATGCCGTACTTGATGTCGGCGGACGTGATCGCGGTGCCGTCCTCGTACTTGAGGCCCTTCTTCAGGGTGTACGTCCACACGGTCGCGTCCTTGTTGGGGCGCCCGGTGTCGGTGGCGAGGTCCGGGACCACCTTGGCGCCGGCCGCGCCGTTCTCGCGGTTGCGCGTGGTGAGCGTACGGAAGACCAGGGACGGAACGTTTCCGCCTCCGGAGGTGTAGAGACGGGCCGGGTCGAAGTTCTCCTGCGGGCTGGAGTTCAGGACCGTCAGGGTGCCTCCCTTGTGGGGCGTGGAGTCGCCACCGGAGCCCTTGGCATCGTTGTCCTTCGGCCCGCAGGCGGCGGCGCCGGCTGCCAGAACCAGGCCTACGGATGCCGCGGCCACGCGGCGCGCTCTGATGGACGGTTGACGCATCGGAATGACGACCTCTCGGGGTGAGTCGGCGTGATCGAGCCAGAATGGCTCGAATGCTGAGACAGATTGACGAGGAGTGAGACAGAAGTGAACAGACCTCTGCCCGGGCGTCAGGTCGTCGAAAACCGTGACCGAGTCACGGAAGGGGAAAAATCGCGACGCGAACGCCTCAGGGCGAGCGTCAGCGACAGTGGATGTCGGCCACGCAGAGCGGGGTCACGCCGATGAGCGCCAGCTCGATGGCGGCGCGTCGGGGGGCGTGGGGGGTCGACATGCCCAGAAATATGTATGAACTTTCTGGGCATGTCAATGTGACGTATGCGGCGTCCGTCAACTCCCGGGGTACGGCCAGGGGTTGGGCAGACAGTGGATTCCGTTGTGGTCGAGGAACTTGGTCTGCTGCTGCATCACGGGCGCGAGCTGGCCGTTCTTGGTACAGGTGACATGGCTGTAGCCGAGACGGTGGCCGACCTCATGGTTGATCAACATTTGCCGGTACGCATGGATCCGATCACCGTATGTCTTCGATCCCTGCGCCCACCTGTACGCATTGATCATCACGCGCGCCGTGGACGCCGAGTCGCACGACACGTTGTCCTCGGTGGTGTCGAGTCCGGACTTGGCGCACCACGTGGCCGTGGTTCCGGGGCTGGCGAGGGTGATCACGAAGTCGGGTTTGCCGGAGGAGACGCGCTCGAAGGTGCGGGCGCCGTCGTGGGCCCAGCTGCGCTTGTCGTTGAGCGTCTTCTGCACGGCCTCGGCGAAGAGCTTGCCGTCCAGCCCGAGCCCCTGCTCCACGTCCACCCGGTAGGTGTACTTCTGGCCCTTCCCCGGCGCCTTGTCGGTCCCGGGTACCGCGTCGAACTTCCCGGAGCCCTTGAGCGTGGCGCTGAGCGCGTACTTCTCGCCCATCGCCTGGTCGTACGTCAGCGACGCGACGCTCGGCGCCGAGGAGGGCGTCGCCTGCGTGGCCGAGTCCCGCACGTCCCGCGCCTGACCGGTGGCCGACTGTGTTCCTGTGGCGGTGTCGTCGCGCCCGTGCGTGACCTGGCCGGCGACGACGACGGCCAGCACGGTGGTGACGGCGGCGGCCGCGATTCCCGTGAACGTCCGCCCCTTCGCCCCCCTGGCCTGCGCGGGCACGCCGGTCGGCGGCGCGTCGTCCTCGTCGCCGTCGGTCTCGGAGGCGACGCCCACGCCGGTGTCGGGGTCCCAGTCGGTGGCGGAGGTGTACGGCTCCGAGGCGTGCGCGGAGACGTCGTAGTGGGGCGACTGGGGTGAACGGGGCGCGAAGACGTCGTCGTCCGCCTCGAAGGCGTCGAGATAGTCCTGCCGCGGCCCGCCGGGAGGCGCGTGCCGCTGCCGCGGAATACTGACACCGGGCCCGGCAGCACCGGCCCCTCGGCCGCCCGGCTCCCTCAACTCACCCCAGCCGCCGCCGGGTTCACGCTGCTGGGGGTGACCGCTGCGGACCTGGGGGGTGCCGTGGGCGGGGGTCCCGTCGGCCATCCTCGGCACGCCGTGGGCAGGGGTCCCGTCAGGAAGCCGCGGCACTCCATGAGCGGGCGTACCGGCCATCCTCGGCACCCCGTGAGCGGGCGTACCGTCCGGAAAACGCGGGACGCCACGCGCGGGCGTACCGTCCGCGAGCCTCGGCATCCCGCGAGCAGGCGTACCGTCGGCCATCCTCGGCACCCCGTGAGCGGGCGTACCGTCGGCCATCCTCGGCACCCCGTGAGCGGGCGTACCGTCGGCCATCCTCGGCACCCCGTGAGCGGGCGTACCGTCGGGGAATCGCGGCACCCCGCGCACAGGCGTGCCGTCCGCCGGCGGCGGCGCCCCGTACCCTCGCGCGCCTCCCCCTGACGCTCCCTGTTGCCCATACGGCGGCCCCGGCGCCCCGCGCCCGCGGCCACCCGCACCGCCGGCCTGCGGGGCCCACGAGCCGCCCTGAGGGCCCTGCGAGCCCTGTGCACCGGGTGGGCGCTGCGCACCTGGCGAGGCCTGCGCCCCCGGCGAGGGCGACGAAGCCTGGGGCCCGGGCCCACGCCCCTTGCGCACACCCCCGGCGCCGCCCTTGGCCCCTATGTCCCCTGCGTCGTCCTTCGCGGCCGCGGAGACCCCGCGGCGGCTGTGGCGTCCCACGTCGCCCCTCAGCTCCCCGCGCTCTCGGCAGCGGTCTCGTCCTCGCCGGCAACCCGCTCCCGAACATCGGCGACAGCCACACCCTCGGCAGCCGACCCACCACCCCGGCCGTCCACAACAGCCACGGCTTCGGCAACCGGCTCCCGGCCCGAACCGTCCACCACAGCGACATCCTCGACGGCCGCTCCACGACCCCGACCATCCACCACAGCCGCACTCCCGACAGCTGTCGCACGGCCCGAACCGTCCACCACAGCGACATCCTCGACGGCCGCTCCACGACCCCGACCATCCACCACAGCCGCACTCCCGACAGCTGTCGCACGGCCCGATCCGTCCACCACGACCGCCGCGGGAGCCGACTCACGACCTCGGCCGCGCGCGGCAGCCGCCGTTCCCTCGCCACCCGTCAACTCCCCGGCCTCCCCGAGGAGTTCCACGAACGCCCGGGCCACCGTCTCCGGGTACTCCATCATCGCCACGTGCCCCGCCTCCGGCAGGGTGAGCAGGCGGGAGTCGCGGAAGGTGCGCGCCGCCTTCTGGGCCATGCGGAAGCCGACGAGTTGGTCGCGGGCGCCGTAGACGAGGAGGGTCGGAGCGAGGACGCGTTCGGCCTGGCGCCACAGGTTCTGCTGGCCGCCCAGCGTGTACGCGTTGACGATCCCGCGCGCGGAACGCGTCATCGCGTCCCAGAAGTACGGCAGTTGGAGGCGCCGCTCCATCTCCTCGACCGCATTGCGGAAACCTTCCGGCGTCACCCGCCCGGGATCGCCGTAGCAGAGCGCCATGACCCCGCCGACCCGCTGCTCCGCCGTCCACTCCCTGCTGAACCGGGCGAAGAGACCGGTCACTCCGGGCACCGCCATCAGCGCCGTGGGCACCGCGGAACGCTGGACGAGGATCTCCGGGAGCGCAGGGGACACCAGGGTCAACGTCCGGACCAGGTCGGGTCGGAGGGCCGCCACACGGGTGGACACCGCGCCGCCCAGCGAGTTGCCGAACAGGTGCACCGGCCCGCGCCCGGCCGCGTCGAGATGCCGGATCACCGCACGAGCGTGCCCCGTCACCGAGTAGTCGCCGTCGTCCGGCGGTGGGGAGTCACCGAAACCCGGGAGGTCGACGGCCTCTCCGTCGACCACGCCCTCCAGCTCCCGCATCAGCGCCGACCAGTTCTGCGAGGACCCGCCGAGCCCATGGACGTAGAGCGCGGGCGGCAGCCCCTCGCGCGCGGGCGGTCTCGAACGCATGGTCAGCGTGATTCCGGGCAACCCGACCGACCTGAGCCGCTCGCCCTCGGCGACCCTGACGGGCGCCACCTTCGGGAGCACATTGGTCGCCGGCACGGACGGCAGCTCGGTCGAAGACATGCGGCAATGTTACGAGACGATCACGTAGTGGTTCATGTGTTCGCCGTCACAAGTGACATGCGCATCGCATGGCGTCCGCATCGGGTGTCTCCTAGGCTCGTTATGAGGGCACCCGCTGTGGCCCCTGCTTCTTCCAGGGACATTCGTAGGAAGGGAGCCCAACCATGGCCATCGACCCCACGGATCCCGAGACTTTCGAGGACGACGGCACCCTTGAGGCGCCGGAGTTCGACGTCGAGGCACCCGAGAACGACGCCGCCGAGCAGTACGCGGACGCCGCCGGGGACCGCGACGACCCGCTGGAGGACGTGGACCCGGCCCGCGGGAACGAGGCCGACCTCGTCGAACAGCACCGCGTGGTCTCGATCGACGAGGACGACTACCGCTGAAGGGGGACACAAGGGCGCCGATCGTCGCCGCTGAGCTGGAAGGAGGCGGACCTCTGCCCGCTCCGACCCGTTTTAAAACCTTCCGCCCGGCTTTCGTCACCGTCCGGTCCGTGAAATTCTGCGCTCACACCGCGCACAGCAGGGTTACCGAAAAGTACGATGGCCGCGCGGCGCACACCGCATGTGGACGATTTTGGGAGGCGGCGTGACAGCCATCGAGCAGACAGAGGCGGCGCGCCCGCGGGGCACGCGCCTGCCGCGCCGAGCCCGACGGAACCAGCTGCTGGGCGCCGCCCAGGAAGTCTTCGTGGCACAGGGCTACCACTCGGCCGCGATGGACGACATCGCCGAGCGCGCCGGCGTCTCCAAGCCGGTGCTCTACCAGCACTTCCCGGGCAAGCTCGACCTGTATCTGGCCCTGCTGGACCAGCACTGCGAGTCCCTCATCCTGGCGGTCCGCACCGCGCTCGCGTCGACGACGGACAACAAGCAGCGCGTACGGGCGACCATGGACGCCTACTTCGCGTACGTGGAGGACGACGGCGGCGCGTTCCGCCTGGTCTTCGAGTCGGACCTGACGAACGAGCCCGCGGTGCGCGAGCGCGTCGACAAGGTCACGAACGAGTGCGCGGAGGCGATCTGCGAGGTCATCGCGGAGGACACCGGCCTCTCGCGCGCGGAGTCGATGCTGCTGGCCTCCGGGCTCGGCGGCCTCGCCCAGGTCGTGGCCCGCTCCTGGCTGCACAGCGACCGCAGCGTCCCGCGCGACCAGGCGGTGCAGCTGCTGACCTCGCTGGCCTGGCGCGGCATCGCGGGCTTCCCGCTGCACGGCACCGATCAGCACCACTGACGGCACGCGCGGGTACGCGGCCGACCCGCACGCGCGCGTACGCGACTTTGTTCCCGTCGCCTGTTCGCTCCTGGCGTGCAGGCGCGGACCGTGTACGTCCCCTCACCGGGCTAATGTGTGCTGGGTACGGCGCGTAAAGGTCGCGCACTTCACTGACCGTCGGAGGGACATAGCCGTGGAGGTCAAGATCGGCGTGCAGCACGCGCCCCGCGAGATCGTTCTGGAGAGCGGTCAGAGTGCCGAGGAGGTCGAGCGGATCGTGGCCGAGGCACTGGCCGGGAAGACGCAGCTGCTCTCCCTCGTGGACGAGCACGGCCGCAAGGTCCTCGTCCCGGCCGAGCGCCTGGCCTACGTCGAGCTCGGCGAGCCGGCCCCGCGCAAGGTGGGCTTCGGCGCGCTGTAGGCAGACAGCAGAGCAGACAGCACGAGAGGGGCCCGGCGACTTCGCGTCGCCGGGCCCCTCTTCATGTTCTCACCAAGATTTTCTCCTCCACATGTGGAGCACAAGTCACACACAGAGGAGGATTGCATTCCGCAGGTCACGGGTATGACGGGCTACGACCGTGATACGCAGTGTGGCCGTGTGGGAGGGACCCCATGTTGTTGTTCGAAGCACTCGGCTCGGCGTTGCTCGGTCTGGCACTCGCGTGGGCGGCGGACCACCGCCTCTCCCACCGTCTGCCGACCCGCTCCCTGGTCCTCGCGACCGGCGTGGCCGGAGCCCTCTTCGGCGCCTTCCTCACCCACAGCGCCTTCGCCCCCGGCAACTTCCTCCTGGTCCTCACCGGCGCCGCGATCGTCTCGGCGGCGTCCCTGTCCCTGCTCCTGCGCCCCGCGGGAAGACTCCGCCGCCAGGCGCCGGCGTAGGGCATTAGGCCTCAACGGACGGCGAGTTCCTGACGGACCGCAGCGCCCGCGCCCCAAAGGGCGCGGGCAGCGCTACGCGGCCAACCCCAACGCAGCCATCCGCTTCGTGTGGGCCTCGGTGATCCGCGAGAACATCCGCCCGACCTCGGCAAGGTCGAACCCGTCGGCAACCCCGCCCACAAGCATCGTCGACAGCGCGTCCCGGTCGGCGACGACCCGCTGGGACTGGGACAGGGCCTCGCCCATCAGCCGCCGCGCCCACAGCGCGAGCCGCCCGCCCACGCGCGGCTCGGCATCGATCGCGGCCCGCACCTTCTCCACGGCGAACCCGGCATGCCCCGTGTCGTCCAGCACGGCCAGCACCAGCTCGCGGGTGTCGGTGTCGAGCCGCGCCGCGACCTCCCGGTAGAAGTCACTGGCGATCGAGTCACCGACGTACGCCTTGACCAGCCCCTCCAGCCAGTCCGACGGCGCCGTCTGCTTGTGGAACCCGTCCAGCGCCGCGACGAACGGCTCCATGGCCAGCGTCGGCTCCTCGCCGATCTCCGTCAGCCGGTCCCGCAGCTTCTCGTAGTGGTGGAACTCGGCCGACGCCATCTTCGCCAGCTCCGCCTTGTCCGCCAGCGTCGGCGCGAGCTTCGCGTCCTCCGCGAGCCGCTCGAACGCCGCGAGTTCGCCGTAGGCGAGCGCCCCGAGGAGGTCGACGACCGCGGCCCGGTACTGGGGGTCCGCGGAGGCCCGGGCCCAGTCCTGGGCGGCCACTCCGGTGTGCTCGGCAGGTGCGTCAGAGGTGTTGTCAGGCGTCGTCATGAAGCGCACAATAGTCCGCTTGCCGAGCCTCGGAAGGCCCTGGTCAATCAGTGTGACGACGACTACGTGACCAAATCGGCCACCGCGTGTGCGAGATTCCGGGGTATGGTGGTAATGCGCCTGCCGACTACTCGACGGGCCGCACGTATGAGGATGCCCGGTCGGTGGCCCGATCGGCTCCGACCCGACAGCCCTCCATATCCGTACGGCACATTGCGTACGGCGTCCGGAGGGACACCCCTCAGCGGTACGAGCGCTAGAGCGTCGGCAGTGGTCCCGTGCCCTACGGCAAGCCCGTAAGGCAGCCGACGTCCCCCGGCACGGTCCGTCAAAGACCCCCGCGCTCGCCTCGCACCGCGCACACAGAAGAGGCAGCACCCTGACTACGACGTTCAGAGATCTCGGAATCCTTCCCGAGACCGCCGAGGCCCTCGAGGCCGTCGGCATCATCACCCCCTTCCCCATCCAGGAGATGACCCTCCCCGTCGCCCTCTCCGGCACGGACGTCATCGGCCAGGCCAAGACCGGCACCGGCAAGACGCTGGGCTTCGGCCTCCCGCTCCTGGAGCGGGTCACCGTCCCCGCCGACGTGGAGGCCGGGCGCGCCAAGCCCGAGGACCTCACCGACACCCCGCAGGCACTCGTCGTCGTCCCGACGCGCGAGCTGTGCACCCAGGTCACCAACGACCTGCTGACCGCGGGCAAGGTGCGCAACGTACGCGTCCTCGCCATCTACGGCGGCCGGGCCTACGAGCCCCAGGTCGAGGCCCTCAAGCAGGGTGTCGACGTGGTCGTCGGCACCCCGGGCCGGCTGCTGGACCTCGCGGGCCAGAAGAAGCTCAACCTGAACCACATCAAGGCCCTCGTCCTCGACGAGGCCGACGAGATGCTCGACCTGGGCTTCCTGCCCGACGTCGAGAAGATCATCAACCTGCTGCCGGCCCGCCGTCAGACCATGCTGTTCTCGGCGACCATGCCGGGCGCGGTCATCGGTCTCGCGCGCCGCTACATGTCGCAGCCCACGCACATCCGCGCCACCGCGCCGGACGACGAGGGCGCGACGGTCGCGAACACCGCGCAGTTCGTCTACCGCGCGCACAACATGGACAAGCCCGAGCTGGTCGCGCGCATACTGCAGGCCGAGGGCCGCGGTCTGGTCATGGTCTTCTGCCGTACCAAGCGCACCGCGGCCGACCTCGCCGACCAGCTCAAGCAGCGTGGTTTCGCGGCCGGCGCGGTCCACGGCGACCTCGGCCAGGGCGCCCGCGAGCAGGCCCTGCGCGCGTTCCGCAACGGCAAGGTGGACGTGCTCGTCTGCACCGACGTCGCCGCCCGTGGCATCGACGTCGAGGGCGTGACGCACGTCATCAACTACCAGTCGCCGGAAGAGGAGAAGACGTACCTGCACCGCATCGGCCGCACCGGCCGCGCGGGCGCCAAGGGCATCGCGATCACCCTCGTCGACTGGGACGACATCCCGCGCTGGCAGCTGATCAACAAGGCGCTGGAGCTCTCCTTCAACGATCCGCCGGAGACGTACTCCACCTCCCCGCACCTCTTCGAGGAGCTGAACATCCCCGCGGGCACCAAGGGTGTCCTGCCGCGTGCCGAGCGCACGCGTGCGGGCCTCGACGCGGAGGAGCTGGAGGACCTGGGCGAGACCGGTGGCCGCGGTGGACGCGGTCGCGGTGACCGGGCCGGCCGTGGCGGCCGGGACGAGTCCCGCTCCGCCGACCGTGAGCGCCCGGCGCGTACGCCGCGTCGTCGCCGCCGTACGCGCAACGGAGCGCCGCTCGACGGCACGGCCACGCCCGAGGTCGCGTCGGAGACCTCCTCGCCCGAGGAGACCGCCGGCCCCCGCACCCCGCGCCGCCGTCGGCGCACCCGCAACGGAGCGGCTTCGGAGCCGGTGCCGGCCACGGCAACGGTCCCCGAGGCGGCGGAAGCCGCCGTCACGACGGCGGAGGGCCCCGCGCTCGACGCCCCCGATACCCCGGCCAAGCCGCGCCGCCGCCGCACCCGCAAGTCGGCGGAGACGCCGGTCACTTCGGCGGAGACGCTCGCCGCGGAGACTCCGGCCGTCACGGAGACTGCCGAGACTCCGACCGCTACGGCCGCTACGGCCGCTACGGCCGCTACGACGGTTGTGGAGCCCGAGGCCCCCGCCGCCAAGCCGCGCCGCCGCACCCGTAAGACCGCGTCGGCCGCCGAGACCGCCGTCGACACGGCCGAGGGGACCACCGAGTCGGCCCCGGAGCCGACGGAGACGGCCCCGCGCCGCCGTACGCGCAAGTCGACGGCAGCCGCGGAGACCGCCACCGACCCGGCCGAGGCGACGGAGACGAAGCCCCGCACCCGGACCCGCAAGGCAACGGCCGCCGCCGAAACAGCGGTCGACACGGCCGAAGCCACCGAGGCCAAGCCCCGCACCCGCACTCGG